>DATDLO010000046.1:0-5868 GCA_036519215.1 Oxalicibacterium sp. | reverse complement strand
CCAGCGCCCGCCTAGCAACGATGGGCGAGATCGCCTCCACGCTGGCGCACGAGCTGAACCAGCCGTTGGCAGCGATTTCCAGCTACACCACCGGCGCGCTGAACATGATCGAGCGCGATCGCGCAATCGAACACATGCCAGATGTCGGCATGCTGGAACACGCGCTGCAGAACGCCAACGCGCAGGCGCAGCGTGCCGGCCAGATCATCCGCAGCGTGCACACCTTCGTGAAGAAGCGCGAACCGATGCGCACCGCGATCACAATCACGGAGCTGGTCGGCAGCGTCATGCCGCTGGTCGAGTTGCAGGCGCAGAAATATTTCGTCACCGTCCGCACCAATATCCCGGCCGACCTGCCGCCGGTGCTGGCCGATCGCGTGCTGCTTGAACAGGTGCTGCTGAACCTGACGCGTAACGCGATCGAATCGATGCAGTCCACGCCGCCGGATCAACGCATCCTACGCATCGTCGCCACCGTCGATCAGGGCGTGCCGCCGTATGTCGGCGTCGCCATCAGCGACCAGGGCCACGGCATTCCGCCGGAAGTGGCGGAACGGCTGTATTCGCCGTTCTTCTCGACCAAGGCCGACGGTATGGGCATGGGCCTGTCCATCTGCCGCACCGCGATCGAATTCCACGGCGGCACGCTGACGCATGCAGGCAACCCGGGCGGCGGCACGATCTTCCGTTTTTCGTTGCCGACGGCCTCCGGCGACGTTGCAAAATAAGGCATTCGACCGGACAATTGCGCCACAGACGGCAATCGCATGGCGACATGATGCTTTGCCAATATCGCCCGCCCAATGCCGCGGCCGGGGACGACAGGACATTTCATGCTGCACATCATTGATGACGAAGAAGTAATCCGCGATTCGCTGCTGTGGCTCGCCAAGTCGCGCGGCATCGCCGCCACCGCCTACGACAACGGCAAGACCTTTCTCACCGCACTGGATAACCAGCGCCCCGGCGCACAGGGCCAGTGCGTGCTGCTCGATGTCCGCATGCCGGACCTGAGCGGCATCGCGCTGTTCGACCTGTTGGCCGCGCGCGGCCAGACGCAGGTGCTGCCCATCATCTTCCTGACCGGCCACGGCGACGTGCCGATGGCGGTCGACGCCCTGAAGCGCGGCGCCTTCGATTTCTTCGAGAAGCCGTTCAACGACAACAAGCTGATGGATCGCGTGCAGGAAGCGCTGCTGGCTTCCGAACAGGCCTCGGCCAGCGCTGCAATCCACACGCGGCTGGCTGCGCTGTCCACGCGCGAGCGCGAAGTGCTGGACCTGATCCTCGAAGGCAAGATGAACAAGGTCATCGCCGACAAGCTGGGCATCAGTATGCGCACGGTGGAAGTACATCGCGCCCACATTTTCGACAAGATGAACGTCAAGACGGCGGTCGAGCTGGCGCGGCTGCTGAAATAGCCGGCCTCCTGCATGCACATCGTCAATCTCCTGCTGCCCGACTTCCTGCTGATCGCGCTTGGCGCGATCCTGCTGCGCATCACGAACTGGGGGCCCGCATTCTGGACCGGCGCAGAAAAGCTGATCTATTACGTACTGTTCCCCGCGCTGCTGTTCTATTCGACGGCACGCGCACCGATCGACTTCGCCGCCGCCGGCCAGGTATTGCAGATCGCCATCCTGTCGTGCGTGGCCGGCATCGTGCTGGGCTGGCTCGGCAAGCCGCTGTTTGCCGCTGGGCCGATGGTGTTCGAATCGGGCGTGCAGACGGCATTCCGTTTCAACTCCTACATTGCGCTGGCGATCGCTGGCCGCCTCGGCGCGGAAGCCTCGTCGCTGATGGGCGTCATCATCGGTTTCGTCGTGCCGTTGTGTAATCTCGGCGCCGTGCATGCGCTGGTCAAGGACAAGCGAGGCCTGCCGCTGGAACTGGTGAAAAACCCGCTGCTGATGGCCACGCTGTCGGGCATTCTCTTCAACCTGCTCGGCTGGAAGCTGCCGGAACTGGCCGGCGCTTTTCTGTCGCGGCTCGGCAACGCATCGTTGGCGCTGGGCCTGATCATGGTCGGCGCAGGATTGCGGCTGGCCGGACTGCATGCCGCGAAAGGACTGGCTGCGTGGTTCCTCGGCGTGAAGCTGTTCGCGATGCCCGCCATTGCCTGGGGATTGGGAACATGGATGGGATTGTCGCCGGCGCACCTGCAACTGGTCGTGCTGTTCGCCGCGCTGCCGACCGCATCAAGCTGCTACGTGCTGGCCGTGCGCATGGGCGGCAACGGCGCTTTCGTCGCCTTCCTGATTTCGATCGGCACGCTGATATCGATGGCGACGCTGCCGTTGTGGCTGGCGCTGCTGCATTGAACACCTGCCGCATCGCCTCGCTCACGCATTGCCTCCCACGCGTTAACTCCCAATACATTACCGGTTTATTTCCAGACGGAACTTCTGCACAATGCGCGCATCACACACGCGCAACATGCGTGCAATCTCCAAGTCCCGTTACTGAAGAATGACATCCATGCCTTCTCACCTGACCGCTCATCTGCATGAGGAAGCCGGCACGCTGGCGCTGGGCGCTGCGCTCGCACGCGCGATCGCGCCGGGCCTGACGATCCACCTGCACGGCGATCTCGGTGCCGGCAAGACGGCGCTGACGCGCGCGATGCTGCATGCGCTCGGCCATGACGGCCATGTAAAAAGTCCGACCTACACGCTGGCCGAGCCGTATGCGATCGACGTGGGCGGCTGCACGCTGCACGTCATTCATTTCGATCTGTACAGAATGGCAGGCCCGGAGGAATTTCTCGATGCAGGCTTTCGCGATCACTTCAACGATCGCAATATCTGCATCGTCGAATGGCCGGAGAAAGCCGATGGCGTGTTGCCCCCGCCCGACATCCGCATCGCACTCGCCGTCGCCGGCGAAGGGCGTGATGTAGAATTGCAAGCGTTGTCCGATCAAGGTGCTGCATGTCTGAATCGACTGAATTTCGCTCCAAACCTGTGAACGGCAAACGACGCCGCACACTTCTCAAAGCCGGCGGCACGCTGCTGATTTCCCTGCTGACCCCCATCACGGCGCGCGCTGCGCAGATACTCGCGGTGCGTGTCTGGCCCGCCGACGACTACACGCGCGTCACGCTGGAAAACGATTCAGTCCTCAAGACCCGCCACTTCATCATCAAGAATCCGGAACGTCTGGTGGTCGACATCGAAGGCGTCGACCTGAACCCGACGCTGAAAAGCCTAGTCGCCAAGGTCCAGTCCAACGATCCTTACATCAAGCAGATTCGCGTCGGCCAGAACAAGCCAAACGTGGTGCGGCTGGTGTTCGACCTGAAGGAAGAGGTCGATCCGCAGGTTTTCACGCTGAAGCCGATCGGCGAATACCAGCATCGCCTGGTGTTCGATCTGTATCCGGTCAATCCGCCCGATCCGATCGCCGCGCTGATCGAAAAAGGCCAATGGTCGATAGGCGACGAACCTCCCACCGAGATGCCGCCGGCTGTGGCGCAAGCCGATCCGCCTTATGCCAAACCGAAATCCGAACGGCCGCCGCAAGTCACGCGCATGCTGACAATTGCGCTCGACCCCGGCCACGGCGGCGAAGATCCCGGTGCGATCGGACGACGCGGCAGTTACGAAAAGAATGTGGTGCTGCAGATCGCCAAACGCCTGAAAGGCAAGCTCGAACAGCAGCCGAACATGCGCGTAATGCTGACACGCGACGGCGACTATTTCGTGCCGCTCGGCACGCGCGTGCAGAAGGCGCGCAAAGTACAGGCCGACCTGTTCGTTTCCATCCATGCGGACGCGTTCGTGAAACCGACGGCAAACGGCTCATCGGTTTTCGTACTATCGGAAAAAGGCGCCAGCTCGACGACGGCGCGCTGGCTGGCGAACAAGGAAAACGCGGCCGATCTGATCGGCGGCGCCAACATCAAGCACCATGACAAGCAGCTCGCCAGCGTGCTGCTGGATTTGTCGACGACAGCACAGATCAACGACAGCATGAAGCTCGGCAAGGCCGTGCTGACGGAAATCGGCGGCATCAACCGCCTGCATAAAGGTTCGGTGGAACAGGCCGGCTTTGCGGTGCTGAAAGCGCCCGACATTCCAAGCATCCTGATCGAGACGGCCTTCATCTCCAATCCTTCCGAAGAGGCGCGCCTGAATGACGATGCCTATCAGGATCGCATGGCGGATGCGATTACCAACGGCATCAAGAAGTATTTCGCAGCCAATCCGCCGCTGGCGAAAAGCCGCATGCTGTAACGCCTGTCGACAACGGGTCTCTCGGGTTCGACCGAGAGACTTATTTCTTCCCGGTTGTCGCATCACCCGTCCCGGGCATGGCCTCGCGATCGCCCCAGTCGCCCTTTGTCGGCACCTTCGCTCGCTTGCGATCGCGGCTGCGGTTTCGACCTGTGCGTCACTTCGGAGTGGCCCATCGTCTGGCATTGCAGCGCCTGGCCTGTGCTGGACGGCGGTTTCCTGTCTTGTTCCATGTCCGGTCTCCTGAATCCTGATAACCGATACCAGGCAATTTCGAAAGATCAGGAAGTCGGAGACCCTCGTATGTAAGAAACGGATTCAGCGCTACGGTGAATTAATTCCGCCGCACGATGGACAACTCCATCGGCCAGCCGCGCTGGATCAGTTTTGCTTTATCAGCTTCTGTCCTACCTTCCACAGCGCACCCAGCATCACCGGCACTGCCGCTGCGGCCACGCCGATCAGCACGATCGCATTCAGGTGATCGCGGATGAACGGAATATTGCCGAACAGATAGCCGCCTGCCACCAGCAGGCCGACCCACAGCACCGCGCCGGTGCAATTGAACAACTGGAATTTGGCGAACGTCATCCGCGAAATACCGGCGACGAACGGCGCGAAAGTACGCACCACCGGCACGAAACGCGCCAGTACCAGCGTCTTGCCGCCGTGCTTTTCATAGAAACCGTGCGTACGTTGCAATGCGTGACGATCCAGCCAGCGGTAATCGTGCGTATAGACTTCTTCACCGATCAGGTGGCCGATCCAGTAATTAAGCGAATTCCCCGTCACCGCCGCCACGATCAACAGTGCAAGCAACAGGCCGGCATGCATGCTGCCCGATGCGCAGAAGGCACCGGCAATGAATAGCAGCGTATCGCCGGGCAGAAAGGGAAACACGACGAGGCCGGTTTCGCAGAAGACGATCGCGAACAGCACCAGATAAATCATCGAACCGTACTGCGCGATGAACATCCCCAAATACTTGTCGACATGCAAAACCATGTCGATGAACTGCATGAAATCCATAACTCTCCTTATTGGCCGCAGCATCATACACCAGCACCGGCGCGGCTTCCGGCGCTCCATCGCCGGCGAACGACGTCATCCTCAAACAGCGAAGACGGCAAACGCGACGGTATAATCCGACCATGCAATCCGCACATGATTCCCTGCCCGCAGCCGAACCTGCATCGCCACGCCCGATCCGGCAACTGTCCGATCAACTGATTTCGCAGATCGCCGCCGGCGAGGTCGTCGAACGCCCTTCCGCCGTCGTCAAGGAACTGCTGGAAAACGCGCTGGATGCCGGCGCCACGCAAATCACCGTCAAGCTTGAACAGGGCGGCGTCAAGCGCATCTGCATCACCGATAACGGCCGCGGCATTCCGCCGGACCAAATGCCGCTGGCGTTGGCCCGCCACGCCACCTCCAAGATCGCCTCGCTGACCGAACTGGAAAACGTCGGCACACTGGGCTTCCGCGGCGAGGCGCTGGCTTCGATCGCTTCGGTCGCACAGCTGACGCTGACCTCGCGTACCGTCGATGCCGCGCATGCATGGGAAATCAGCGGCTCGCACGCCGGCACCGTCGCGCCGTCGTCCGGCGCGCCCGGCACCACCATCGACGTGCA
>DATDLO010000045.1:0-8243 GCA_036519215.1 Oxalicibacterium sp. | reverse complement strand
CGGTTACGACGCGTTGAAGGAAATGAATCCGGGCCTGATCTACTGTTCGATCTCCGGCTTTGGCCGCACCGGCCCCTATGCGGACAAGGGTGGTTTCGATCTGATCGCGCAGGGCATGAGCGGCATGATGAGCATGACCGGCGAGGAAGGGCAGGCACCGATCAAGGCCGGCTCGCCGGTGGCAGACATCAATGCCGGCATTCTTGCCGCGCTTGGCATCGCCGCTGCATATGCGAACAAGCTGCAAACCGGGCAAGGGCAAATCGTCGATACCTCGTTGTTCGAAGCAGCGTTGCAGCAGATGTACTGGCCGGCAGCCAACTATTTTGCCGACGGCACCATCCTGCCGAAGATGGGCTCGGCCAATTCCACCAGCGCGCCGTACCAGGTCTTTCGCACGCAGGACGGCTGGATCAACATCGGTGCCGCCAACCAGAGCAATTACGAACGGATGCTGCAGGTGGTGCAGATGCCGGAGCTGGCCGGCGATCCGCGCTTCGCCACTAATGCAGGGCGCATGGAAAATCGCGCGGCGCTGGTCGAACTGCTGACGGGCAAGCTGGTTACGCGCACGACCGACGAATGGCTGCGCGAATTCGACGTGGTCGGCCTGCCGGTCGGCCCGGTGTTGGATATTTCGCAGGCACTGGCGCATGAGCAGGCGCTGGCGCGCGGCATGACGGTTTCCAGCGAACATCCGCTGGCCGGCACCGTCGGCGGTATCGGCTTGCCGATCCGTTTTTCGAATGGCGCTGCTGAAGAGAAAACGCGCCGGCCGCCGCCGCTGCTGGGCGAACATACGCATGAAGTGTTGTGCGATCTGGGTTGCTCCGAAGACGAGATCGCGATGTTGCAGCAACAGCAGGCGGTTCTTGTCGGGCCGGTCGTTGCCATGCGTCACCACGGTTAGTTAACCAGCGCACATACTTTTTCGATATCGCCGCTTACAGTCGAAGGCGTTCCGCATGGAATGCAGGAGACCGGACATTGAAGCAGCGATGGATAGGCGGCAACAACATAGATCTGCTCGAAAACGGCGAGGAATTCTTCCCGCGCGTGTTCGAAGCGATTGCTGCTGCGCGCAGCGAAGTGCTGCTGGAAACTTTCATCCTGTTCGACGACAAGGTCGGACGAGAACTGCATGATGTGCTGATCGCCGCCGCGCAACGCGGCGTGCAAGTGGATCTGACGGTGGACGGCTGGGGCTCGCCGGACCTGTCGGAAGAATTCATTTCGACGCTGGTGTCGGCCGGCGTGCGCATGCATGTCTTCGATCCTGCACCCGGCATCTTCCACCGCCTGCGACTGTTCCGCCGCCTGCATCGCAAACTGCTTGTGGTCGACGGCGAGCTGGCTTTCATCGGCGGCATCAATTTCTCAGCCGATCATCTGGCCGATTTCGGCCCCGAAGCCAAGCAGGATTACTCGATCGCGATTCGCGGTCCGCTGGTCGAGCATATCCGCGCTTTCGCATTGGCAGCGGTGCAGCGCACGCGCGAACGGCGACGCTGGTTCCGTCGCAGGCAGGTGGCCTTGTCGCAATCGGCACATGCCGGAGGCGTCGTCGCGGCTTTTGTCTGGCGCGACAACGGACGCAACAAGACCGATATCGAGCGTCATTACCGGATGGCGATCCGCCTGGCGCGTGAGCGCGTGACGATCGCCAATGCCTATTTTTTCCCCGGTTATGCCTTTCTGCGGGAGCTGCGCAGGGCAGCGCGGCGCGGCGTGTGCGTATCGCTTATCTTGCAGGGTAATCCGGACATGCCGATCGTACAGACCGCCGCCAGCATGCTGTACCACTATCTGCTGAGCGCGGGCGTGCGCATCTACGAATATTGCGAACGGCCGCTGCATGGCAAGGTAGCGATCGTCGACGAGGAATGGGCGACGGTCGGTTCCAGCAATCTCGATCCGCTGAGCCTGTCACTGAACCTGGAAGCGAACGTGATGATCCGCGATCGCGATTTCAATGCGCGGCTGGCGGAAAAATTGCAGGGATTGATCGACAACAGCTGCAATGAAATCGATATCCGCGAATTGAAGGAATCCAGCTGGTGGCGCCTGATGCGCAGCTTCGTGCTGTTCCATTTCCTGCGGCGTTATCCGGCGTGGATAGGCTGGTTGCCGGCACATAAACCGCGTGTGACGCCGGCGCAGGAAGTGGCTGCCATCGATGTGCAAGAGATAGACAGCGAGGCGTTCCGATGAGCGGGCTGTCGAGCTCCGCCGGCCGTGCAAGACAGGCTGAGGCAACAGCGCGCGAAAAGGAGCATGGCACGTCCCTCTGGCGACGCAGTTGGCCCTGGCTGAAGCGGATCGTGCAGACGGCGTTTTTCCTCATGGTCGCCTGGCTGATCGTGACGCAGGCGCGCACGATCGCGTGGGACGAGGTATTCGAAGCGATGCGCCGCCAGTCTCCGCAATGGCTGTGGCTGGCCATTCTGCCGACTGTGGCCAGTCATGCCCTGTACAGCTGCTTCGATCTGCTGGGGCGGCACCTGACGCGCCACGGCCTGTCGTGGCCGACCGTGATGTCCATCAATTTCATCAGCTATGCCTTCAACATCAATCTCGGTTCGCTGATCGGCGCAGCGATGCTGCGTTATCGCCTGTATGCGCGGCATGGTCTGGAGACCGATGCGATTGCCCGCATCATCGGTACCAGTATTTTCACCAACTGGTTCGGCTATCTGGCGCTGGCCGGTGCCGTTTTTCTCGTCAGCCCGTTGCAGTTGCCGCCGCAATGGCAGATCGGTGGCGCCGGCCTGCATGTGCTGGGTGCCGCGCTGTTGTCGACGGCGCTCGCCTATCTGGCGATATGCGCGTTTTTCAGCGAGCGTCGTCTCAGCTTTCGCGGTCATGTCGTGACGATACAAAGGCTGCGGTTTGCCTTGCTGCAGCTGGCGATGTCCTGCGCCAACTGGATGCTGATGGCTTGCGTGATCTATCTGTTGCTGGAGCGGCAGATCGCTTATACGGATGTGTTGTGCGTGCTGCTGATCGCCGTCGTTGCCGGTGTGATCGTGCATGTGCCGGCCGGCCTGGGTGTGGTGGAAGCGGTGTTCGTGGCGCTGCTGTCGTATCGGCTTGCGGCCAGCGAATTGCTGGCGGCATTGCTGACGTATCGCTTTCTTTATTACCTGGTACCGCTGGTGCCGGCGGCGCTCGGCTGGCTGGCTATCGAAGTGCGTACTCGCGGGGAAAACCAGCGCAAGAAAAATACGCGCCACGACTGAGCCGGGCATCGACATTGATCTGATTGCCCGAACGGTGACGATTGATGTTCCCGGTGGGGCGGATGCGGTGCGCGCCGGCAGGAAAACGGCACGGCTGCTATCATCGCGTTCCCTCCCGATGCCGGGAGCATGTACGTCACTGCCCATGTCTTCCTCCCATCCGACACCTTCCGCGGCATCGTCCGCCAATCGCGGCCTCGAGGCATCCGTCTTGCTGCTGATGGCGATCGCTTCCGGCCTGTGCGCCGGTGGCAATTATTTCAACCAGCCGCTGCTGCATTCGATTGCGCTGGATTTCGGCGTCAGCGAAACCACGGCGGCACTGACCGTCACGGCGGCGCAGGTTTCCTATGCCTGCGGACTGGTGCTGCTGGTGCCGCTGGGCGACAAGTTCGAGCGGCGCCGGTTGGCGGTAACGCTGATGCTGCTTGCCGGGCTTGGCCAATTCATCAGCGGGTTTGCCGCCAGTATCCATTTCCTGTTCGCCGGCATCATGATGGCCGGCATGTTTTCGGTGGCGGCGCAGATCCTGGTGCCGCTGGCAGCCATCCTGTCGGATCCGTCGCGCAGCGGCCGCGCCGTCGGGCTGGTGATGAGCGGCCTCTTGCTCGGGATTCTGGCGGCGCGCAGCGTGGCAGGCATCCTGTCCAGTCTTGGCGGCTGGCATACCGTCTATCGTCTTTCCAGCATCACGATGGTGGTGGTGGCGCTGCTGTTGTGGCGCAAGCTGCCTACGTCGCGCAATCCGGCGCAGGTCAGCTATGGCGAAGTGTTGCGTTCGATGGGCGTGCTGATGCGTCGCCATCCGCGTTTGCTCAGCCGTGCATTGATGAGCGCGCTGGCGTTCGCTTCGGTCAGCGCCTTGTTCTCGACGATGGCCTTGCTGCTGTCGGGGCCGTCGCATAGATTGAGCGATGCCAGCATCGGGCTGGTAGGGCTGGCCGGCGTGGCCGGTGCATTGATGGCGAATGTGGCCGGCCGTTGCGCCGACCGTGGCTGGACGCGCGAGGCGGGTGTTGTTTGTGTGCTGTTGCTGCTGGCCGGCTGGGGCTGTTTCTGGCTGGGAGAGGCCAGTCTTGCCTGGTTCATTTTCGGCATGCTGGTCATCGATCTCGGTCTGCAGGGGTTGCACATCACGAACCAGCATATCGTCTTCGAACTGGAGCCGGAAGCGCGCTCGCGGATGAATGCCGTCTATATGACAACCTATTTCATCGGCGCCGCATCGGGATCGGCGCTGGGTTCGCTGGCCTGGCTGCACGGCGGCTGGCCGACGATCTGCGTGCTGGGCATCGTGCTGGCGTTGCTGTGCGGTGCGTTGCTGATTCGCGACGAGCGATCGGTCTCGGTGCGCTGAGCGCTGCATCTATACACGGTATCTATATATAGAGGGGCAAAGAAAAAGGGTTGCGGCATTCCTGCCGCAACCCTTTTTTCAGATCGAGGAGATCAGTTCCGGATTTCCAGCGCCCGGTTCAGGCTCAGTGCTGCCAGCGAGCCGACCGCACCCGACAGCAGGTAGAGGCTGACGTAGCCCAGGCCGAAGTGCGCCGACAGGCCCAGTGCCACCAGCGGTGCGAAGGCCGCGCCGACCAGCCAGGCCAGATCCGACGTCAGGGCGGCGCCGGTGTAACGGTATTTCGGCAGGAAGTTGGCGGAAACCGCGCCGGCAGCCTGGCCGTAGGACAGTCCCAGCAGGCCGAAGCCGACCATGATGAATATGTCCTGGCCCAGATCGCCGCCGTCCAACAGCGTCGGCACGAAGCCGCTGAAGACCGCGATCAGCACGGCCAGCGTGCCCAGCGTGGTACGGCGGCCGAAGCGGTCGGCGACGATGCCGGACAGCACGATGCCGACCATCGCGATCGCGGCGCCCATCATCTGTACCACCAGGAAGTGGCTCAGCGAGCGCGTCGAATAGATATTGATCCACGACAGCGGAAACACCGTGACCAGATGGAACAGCGCATAGCTGGCCAGTGCAGCCAGTGCGCCGATGACCACGTTGCGGCCTTGCGACTGTGTCATTTCAATAACATTGGTCGGCTGCAGTTCCCGATCGTCCAGCAGATGGGTATATTCTGGCGTTGAAATCAGGCGCAGGCGGGCGAACAGTGCGACCACGTTGATGGCGAAGGCCACATAGAACGGATAGCGCCAGCCCCATTCGAGGAAGTCTTGCGGCGACAGCTCCAGCAGCAGGTAGGAGAACAGGCCGGCAGCGATGATGAAGCCGGTCGGTGCGCCAAGCTGGCCCAGCATTGCGTACCAGCCGCGCTTGTTCGGCGGTGCATTCAGCGCCAGCAGCGACGGCAGGCCGTCCCAGGCGCCGCCGAGCGCAATGCCCTGGCCGACACGCAGTAATGACAACATGATAATGGCGACCACGCCGAGATCGGCATAGGTCGGCAGGAAGGCGATGCCTGCCGTCGAGCCACCCAGCAGGAACAGCGCGATGGTCAGCTTGGCTTCGCGGCTGAGCTTTTTCTGCGCTTCCATGAAGAGGACGGTGCCGAACGGCCGCGCCAGGAAGGCGAAAGAGAAGATTGTGAACGCATACAGCGTGCCTTCCAGCTTGTCCGCGAACGGGAAGAAGACCGCCGGGAACACGAGCACCGAAGCGATCGCGTAGACGAAAAAGTCGAAATATTCGGAAGTGCGCCCGATAATGACGCCGATGGCGATTTCACCGGGGGCGATGTGGGTATTCCGGGTATTCAGATTCCGGGGGCCGTCGCCAATGTCGTGCTGTGCTGCATCGTAGGTGGTAGCCATGGTGTTCGCCTCCATTTCGTTATTATCTAACGCGTCGAAACCCTTGCTGTACAACGGTTTCGGCCGGGGTAGGACAAAACGTCCAATCGGCAAAACGCGTCATTGACGTTACAGTAGCACGATCCTTCAACCTCTGTTAATGCACCCGCATGATTTCCATGATAACTCGTCGCGGATTGTTACTCTTGCCACTACTGGTACTGCTCGCAGGATGCGACACGGTGGTAATGAATCCATCAGGCGACATTGCCGTCCAGCAGG
The DNA here is from genome assembly GCA_036519215.1 of Oxalicibacterium sp. Taxonomy (GTDB): domain Bacteria; phylum Pseudomonadota; class Gammaproteobacteria; order Burkholderiales; family Burkholderiaceae_D; genus Oxalicibacterium. The sequence goes on along the minus strand of DATDLO010000045.1, from coordinate 1,968 downwards.
CAAATCTCATCGTGATCTCCACGCTGCTGATGCTGCTGATCATCGTTCCCGTGATCGCCCTGGTAATCATCTTTGCATGGCGCTACCGGAAAAACAATACCTCCGCCAAATACGACCCGGAATGGGATCATTCCACCAAGCTGGAACTGATCATCTGGGGCGCGCCGCTGCTGATCATCATTGTGCTGGGCCTGATCACCTGGGTCTACACGCACAAGCTGGATCCGTATCGTCCGCTGGACCGTATCGACGAGAACCGTCCGATTTCGTCGGCTGCCAAGCCGCTGACCATCCAGGTCGTCGCGCTCGACTGGAAATGGCTGTTCATCTATCCGGAGCAGGGCATCGCGACCGTGAACGAACTGGCGACGCCGATCGACGTGCCGGTGCGTTTCGAGATCACGGCTTCGACGGTGATGAACTCGTTCTACATTCCTGAACTGGCCGGCCAGATCTACGCGATGCCGGGCATGGAAACGCGACTGAACGCCGTCATCAACAAGCCGGTCGAGTCGGAAGGCTTTTCGGCGAACTACAGCGGTGCCGGCTTCTCGCACATGCGCTTCAAGTATCACGGCATGGATATCGCCGACTTCGACCGCTGGGTCAATGAAGCCAAGTCCAACGGCGCAACGCTGGATCGCGCGGTCTATACCGAACTGGAAAAGCCGAGCACCCGCGAGCCGGTGACCTACTACGGTACCGTGGCGTCCGATCTGTACCACGCGATCCTCAACCGCTGCGTCGCCGAGGGCACCGTCTGCATGGACAAGATGATGTCCGACGATGCGAAACGCATCAAGATCGATGCCGAGGCACGCAACTTCCTCGACAACAAATCCGCACCGCGCATTGCACAAATCGATGCGCAACTGTGCACTTCTTCCAATTCATTGAAGAACAACGATGCAAACTGATCTGACGAAGCTCATCTTCGGTCGCCTGAGCTGGGAGGCGATTCCCCTTCATGAACCGATCCTGATCGCCACGTTCCTCGGTGTGGCAGTCGGCGGCATTGCGGTTCTTGCCCTGCTGACCAAGTACCGCCTGTGGGGCCCGCTGTGGCGCGACTGGATCACCAGCATCGACCACAAGAAGATCGGCATTATGTACATGATCCTCGGTCTCGTCATGCTGCTGCGCGGCTTTGCCGATGCGCTGATGATGCGCGCGCAGCAGGCAGTTGCCTTCGGCGACAACGCCGGCTTCCTGCCGCCGCACCACTACGACCAGATCTTCACGGCGCACGGCGTCATCATGATCTTCTTCGTGGCGATGCCGTTCGTCACCGGCCTGATGAACTACGTGGTGCCGCTGCAGATCGGCGCGCGCGACGTGGCGTTCCCGTTCCTGAACAACTTCAGTTTCTGGATGACGACCTTCGGCGCCTTGCTGGTGATGGCTTCGCTGTTCGTCGGCGAATTCGCCAAGACCGGCTGGCTGGCGTATCCGCCGCTGTCCGGCATCCTGCACAGTCCTGACGTCGGCGTCGACTATTACATCTGGGCATTACAGGTCGCCGGTGTGGGCACGCTGCTGTCCGGTGTCAACCTGATCGTGACCATCGTCAAGATGCGCGCGCCGGGCATGGGCCTGATGAAGATGCCGATCTTCACCTGGTCGGCGCTGGTCACCAACATCCTGATCGTCGCCGCCTTCCCGGTGCTGACCGCCGTGCTGGCGATGCTGTCGCTGGATCGCGTCTTCGATACCAACTTCTTCACGAACGATCTGGGCGGCAACGCCATGATGTACGTGAACCTGATCTGGATCTGGGGCCATCCTGAGGTCTATATTCTGGTTCTGCCGGTCTTCGGCGTGTTCTCCGAAATCGTTTCCACCTATTCGGGCAAGCGCCTGTTCGGCTACACCTCGATGGTCTACGCCACCGTCGTCATCACCATCCTCTCTTACCTGGTCTGGCTGCATCATTTCTTCACGATGGGATCGGGCGCCAGCGTCAACTCC
>DATDLO010000044.1:0-9501 GCA_036519215.1 Oxalicibacterium sp. | reverse complement strand
CCGTCGACGGCATGAAGACCGGCCACACGGAAAATGCCGGCTACTGCCTGATCTCCACCGCCAAGCGTCCGAACGGCAAGAACGGCGACCGCCGTCTGATCTCGATCGTGCTCGGCACCTCGTCCGACCAGATGCGCACGCAGGAAAGTCAGAAGCTGCTGAACTGGGGCTTCCTGAATTTCGACACGGTGCGCCTGTACGCAAAAGACGAGGCCGTGGATACGCCGAACGTCTGGAAGGGTTCGCAGAACAGCCTGAAGATCGGCTTCAACCACGATCTGTACGTGACGGTCCCGAAAGGCACCGCCGACAAGATCAAGACCTCGCTGACGCGCAAGGATCCGCTGGTGGCGCCTATCGACAAGAACAGCACGGTCGGCATGCTGAAAGTAACGGCCGACGGCAAGACCATCGCGGAACTGCCGGTACTGGCACTGGAACAGGTCGGCCAGGCCGGCATGTTCGGCCGCGCGCTGGATTCGCTGCGCCTGCTGCTGCATTGATCGCTGCAACGATCGCACGGCAATCGCGATGAACAAAACGGCAAGATCGGCACCAACGATCTTGCCGTTTTTCTTTGGCCGCTTGCCTGAGAGCATCATCACGCCCGCATACGGCCGCCGGCCGCAGCGTTTAGAATGAATTTCCAACTCACCGGACGCATCCCATGGAAGATCCTTTCGTTTATCTGAATGGCGCGATGACTCCGCTTTCCGAAGCGAAGGTATCCGTGCTCGACCGTGGCTTCATTTTCGGCGACGGCATCTATGAAGTGATTCCCGTCTATGGCCGCAAGCCGTTCCGTCCGGCCCAGCATCTGGCGCGCTTCTTCCGCGGCATCGAAGCGGTCGACATCCGCAATCCGCACAGCGAATCCGAATGGCTGGCGCTGGTCGACAAGGTCGTGCAGGCAGCACCGACCGAAGACCAGCTCGCCTACCTGCAGATCACGCGCGGCCCGGCACCGCGTACGCACGCATTTCCTGCGCAGGAGCCGGCACCGACGGTTTTCCTGATGTCCAATCCGTTGAATCCGCCGACACCGGCCATGCTGGAAAACGGCGTCGCTTGCGTGACGATGGAAGACAAGCGCTGGCTGCGCTGCGAGATCAAGTCGATCTCGTTGCTGGGCAACGTGCTGGCCGCACAGAACGCCGCCGCGCAGCAGGCCAATGAAACCATCCAATTCCGCGACGGCAGCCTGACCGAAGGTTCGTCGTCGAATGTGTGGATCGTGAAAGACGGCACCTTGCTCGGCCCGCCGGTCGACAACCTGATTCTCGAAGGCATCCGCTATCATCTGATTGCGGAGCTGTGCGAGGCGAACGGCATTCCGTTTGAAAGCCGGCGCATCGCGCGCGATGAAGTATTCGCGGCCGACGAAGTACTGCTGTCTTCCGCAGGCAAGGAAATCCTGCCGGTCGCCAGCATCGACGGCCATATCATTGGAAACGGCAAACCCGGCCCCATATTCAAGAAGTTGTACGCTTCCTATCAGATAGCCAAGCGTGCCTGACCCATCAAACTGCCGCGCTGCGGCACGGAATGCAGAACCATGACAGAACAGAACGAAAGCCTGATCGACTATCCGAGCGACTTCCCCATCAAGGTCGTCGGCACCATGCATGACACTTTCGCACAGACCATCGTCGAAGTGGTGACCGTACACGATCCCGATTTCCACGCGGGCAAGGTCGAGATGCGCCCATCGTCGGCCGGCAACTATCTGTCGCTGACGCTGACCGTGCGCGCCACCAGCCGTGAACAACTGGATGATCTGTATCGCGCATTGTCGTCGCACCCGATGGTGAAATTCGTCCTGTAACGGCGAACGCTCGACACTTCATGTCCGCACTATTGCCGCCCGTCGTCCGCCAGCGCGGCCACGAGGCTTACGACACGACGTTCGCCGCGATGCGCGCCTTCACCGATGCGCGTACCGCCGACACTGCCGACGAACTGTGGATCGTCGAACATCCGCCCGTCTTCACGCTCGGCCTCGCCGCCGATCCGTCGCATGTATTGAATGCGCATAATGTACCGATCGTGCAGACCGATCGCGGCGGCGAAGTCACCTATCACGGCCCCGGCCAGGTCGTCGTCTACCTGCTGCTCGATCTGCGTCGCCGCCAGGCCGACGCCAAACTGCTGGCGCGCGACCTGGTGCATCGCATCGAGCAGGCAGTGATCGATACGCTGGCGGCGTATAATCTGGCCAGTGAACGCAAACCCGGCGCGCCCGGCATTTACCTGTCGGACGGCCCGCAGCGCGGCGCGAAAATCGCGGCGCTCGGACTGAAGATTCGCGGCAGCGGCCATACCTATCACGGCGTATCGTTGAACGTCGCGATGGACCTGACGCCATTCACATGGATCAATCCATGTGGCTACGAAGGGCTGGAAACTGTCGACATGCGCAGCGTCGGTGCGCAAGCTGCACCGGCTACCGTGCAGCAGCAGCTGGCCGATCAACTGCTCGCGCAGCTGGCGCGCTAAGGCGGCATGGAACGCTCCGCAGGTTTGCAATCGCATTTGTTTTTTTATTGACCGACATGGCAACGACAAACTCCGCGCCATGCGCTATCGACGACGCCCTATCCGGCACCGCATCGAAAGCACACAACCACAAGCGACCAGCCAGATGACTACCGATTCCGCCACACCTGCCGCTCCCGCCTACAATCCCAGCGAAAAACAGAAAGGTGCGGCCAAGACCATCCGCATTCCGATCAAGGTGGTGCAGGCGGAACGTCTGCCGAAACCCGACTGGATTCGCGTAAAGGCAGCGTCGCAATCGACCCGCTTCTACGAAATCAAGGACATCCTGCGCGAGCACAAGCTGCATACCGTGTGCGAGGAAGCTAGCTGCCCCAACATCGGCGAATGCTTCGGCAAGGGCACCGCGACCTTCATGATCATGGGCGACAAGTGCACGCGCCGCTGCCCGTTCTGCGACGTCGGCCACGGCCGCCCCGATCCGCTCGACGTCAACGAACCGGAAAACCTTGCGAAGACGATCGCAGCTCTGCGCCTGAACTACGTCGTCATCACCTCGGTCGATCGCGACGATCTGCGCGACGGCGGCGCCGGCCATTTCGCCGCCTGCATCGATCGCGTGCGCGAACTGTCGCCGAACACGCAGATCGAAATTCTCGTGCCCGACTTCCGCGGCCGCATGGATCGCGCACTGGAAATCCTGAAGGCCGCGCCGCCGGACGTGATGAACCATAACCTCGAAACCGCGCCGCGCCTGTACAAGGAAGCGCGCCCCGGTTCCGACTACCTGTATTCGCTGAATCTGCTGAAGCGCTTCAAGGACCTGCATCCGGAAGTGCCGACCAAGTCCGGCATCATGGTCGGCCTCGGCGAAACCGACGAAGAAGTGCTGCAGGTGATGCGCGACATGCGCGAACACAATGTCGACATGCTGACCATCGGCCAGTATCTGATGCCAAGCGGCGACCACCTGCCGGTGCGCCGCTACGTGCATCCGGACACCTTCAAGATGTACGAGGAAGAAGCGTACAAGATGGGATTCAAGCATGCGGCCGTCGGCGCGATGGTGCGTTCCAGCTATCACGCAGATCAGCAGGCGCACGGCGTGACAACGGCGATATTGCCAGCCAACTAAGGCGTGCATTTCGGGCGGCGGCACGGCGGTGCCGGTATCGAAATCCGCTTTCGATGAAGTGTTTTCAGGAAACGCCGGCGATCGCTATTTGCGCAATCGTGAAGCCGTGAATCTCTTGTAGTAATCGATCTCGCTGTATACGTTCCGCTTTTGGCGGGCTTTCAGCGTTTCCTCGCCATTGACCCGCCAATGCATCAGCGTCATGTCGGCCGGCTGCATGCCGGCTTCGCAGGCGCCAAGATACTGCATCTGTTTAACGAAGCGGCCGTCGCTCTCCACCAGGTTGTCGCGATTGGCGACGACGGATTCTGCCTGCGTCCGGTCGTCGGCAACGAAGGTCGTGGTGTGCCGGATTTCCGTCCTGCCTGTCTTGTTCTCGACCGGAGAAGGGCCGGCGCAGTGCATGCTCCAGGACAACGTGTTTCCTGCAAATGTCGACTGCGGATCTTCACAGCTTTCGTTGAGACCGGCAACGCTGGCCTGCTGCTCGTACACCTCCAGCGCATGCAATGCGCGATCGGCTTTTGCATCGAGGCAGACGTTCCAGATCTTCTGGATTTCAAAGGTGGTCTTGCCGTCGCTGATCGTTCCGGTCCGGTCGATGCGCCACAATCCTTCGGCGCGCGTCGGCAGGTTTGCCGGCAGATCGAAGCCGAACGCGAGAGAACCGCAAGCCAGAGAAACCGTTCCCGCCAGCATGGAGAATCGATGAGCGCGCCGCATCACATCGGCCCCAGGCGTCGGTTGATCTCGATGCCTTCCTTCAACATCTTCTTCACCACTTTCAGGGATTCGTAGATATTGTCGTACTCGCCCTTTTTCCGCTTGCCGGGACGATCCATGATGCCATCGCCGGGTTTTTGATCTGCCGCACATTCGCCTATCCAGCGCTGCTCTTCGACCAGATGACTTTCGCCGGAGAACAGCATGTCGCGCGCAGTATCGTGTTCTTCCAGCACGACATGGCTGTCGTTTTCAAACGTGTACTTCCAGCGGAAATCCTTGCCGGCATCTTCGGCATCCGTCTGCGAATTGGTCCTGCACAGCATTTCGCCGCTCAGGACATTGCCGGACTGGTCGAAGCGGGGCGCCTGACAACTGAGGTCGGGGTACACGACCTGCAGCTCCTTGCGCAGGATAAAGAGTTCATGCAAGGCCCGGTCTGCGGGCGCATCCAGACAATACTGCTCTTTCGACTGGACCTTTCCCAAGCCATCCATGGTGCCGGTCATCACGATCTCCCACAGCCCCGGCTTGCGGGCCGGCATGTCTTCGGGAAGATCGTACGCCGCCGCCGGCAACGCAACGACTACACACCAGCTCAAGCCGGCAAGGGATTTCACCACGATGCCTGGCAGTCTTTTGTATCGCAATTCGCCTCCCTCTTCGGTATTCGTCTTGCAGTTGTCGATAAACGATCATCGGGTCCGGGCCATGAACCGGCGCGGATAAACGTTAAATATTATAAACATATTAAGTAACATATTTTCAACACCGGATCGCATCGACAGCAGACGACATTGCCGGACGCCTTGCCTCATATCGTTTTTTCGCTCCCCTTTTTCACATCGTTTTGTTTGTGTTGTTTCATGACGCCGCGCATTACATGGCCTTGACCTCGCCACCATCGATGCGCAGCGCCGATCCCGTCATCCATTTCGCCGCCGGCGATACGAGAAAGGCCATCAGTTCGGCAATCTCTTCCGGCTGACCGTAACGTGCGATGTCTGCTGCACCGAGGAATTTCGACTTCGCCTCTTCCACCGACATGCCGTTCGCTGCCGACCATTTATCGAGAAAAGCCTCGCGCCGGCCGGTCATCACCGGCCCCGGCAACACGCTGTTGACCTGCACGCCATCGTGAATGCCGCGCTCGGAAAATGCCTTCGCCAGCGACACGATCGCCGCATTGATCGCCGCCACGGCGGCGAACGCCGCCTTCGGTACCGCAGCGGAATTACCCGATGTCACCACCACCGAACCTTGCGTCGCCTTCAATGCTTCCCACGCACGTATCGTCAGCCTGCGTGCGCCATGAAATTTCAGCGCCATGCCGGCATCCCATTGCGCATCCGTCATCTGGAACAGATCGATCTGCGGCACGTCGCCTGCAATATTCACCAGCGCATCGATACGGCCGAAGTTCGCCATTGTTTGATTGACGATGCTTTCCGCAGCAGACGGTTCGCTCAAGTCGACCGCAATGACCAATGCCTGCGCACCTGCGCCGCCCACCTCTTTCGCCGTATCTGCCAGCTTGTCGGCATTGCGCGCGACCAGCACCACGTTGGCGAAATCTTTTGCGAGACGAATTGCGGTTGCACGTCCGATACCCTGGCTTGCGCCTGTCACGATGGCTGTTTTTTGCATGATGTTTTCCTGTATGTAGTCGAATGAATGTTTGTCGAACAAATGTTGCGATCAGCGCGTCGTCAGTCCACCAGCACGACCATCTTTCCCTTGCCCTGATTGGCTTCCATCACGCGATGCGCTTCATGGATTTCATTGAAATGAAAGACGCGCGACGGCCTCGCGACATAGCGGCCCTCTGCGACATCGCGCGCGATGTCCTGCAGCGGCACATCGGATAAGGGGAATTGCGGTTCGCCAAACACGAAGCTGCCGAAGAAAGTCAGATACACGCCGCTGGCCATCTGCAGCAGCGGATTGCAATCTGGAATCGGATCGAGCCCGCCCAGCCAGCCCGCCAGGCAGACGCGGCCGCCGCGACGCACGATATTCAGCGAATCCATCACGACGCTGTTGCCGACCAGATCGAGCACTGCATCGATCTGTCTGGCATCCGGCAGCCGCGCCGACAAACCCGCACCTTCCAGTTCGCAGCGCGTGACGCCCAGGCTTTCCAGCATCGCGAAGCGTTCCTTGCTGCGCGTCGTCGCGATCACCTTCACACCGGCATTGACCGCCATGTTGATCGCCGCCTGACCGAAGGACGATGTCGCACCGCGAATCAGCAGCGTCTGGCCCGCCTTGATGTCCAGGTTGCGGAACAGGCAGGTCCATGCGGTCGCATAGGTTTCCGGCAAGCCAGCCAGCACTTCCCACGGCAGATCCGATTCGATCGAGACGACGTTCTCGACCCGCACTTTCGCGTATTCGGCATAGCTGCCGTTGATCGTGCGCCCCAAACCGCCCATCAGCGCAGCGACTTTCTGGCCGACCTTGAATTCGCCACCCGGACACGATTTGACGATGCCCACGCACTCGATGCGGGAACCGGCGCCGATTCGGCCCACTCGCCGCGACGCATGTGCATTTCCGCATGATTCAGGCCGAAGGCCTTGATCTCGATGACCACATGGCCGGCTTCTGCCGTCGGCTCCGGCAATTCCTGATAAACCAGACCTTCGACCGGACCGTATTCCTTGATGACGATTGCACGCACGATGTGCTCCTTTGACGATGAATTTTGAGATGGGATGAATGCAGAACCGGATTACGCCGCAGCAGCCTGTTCCAGCAGGAAGCCGCGAATTTCGTCGGCGATCTGCGCAGCGTGTGTTTCGAGCGCAAAGTGGCCGGTTTCGTAGAACACGACTTTCGCGTGCGGAATGTCGCGCTTGAATGCTTCGGCGCCGGCCGGCAGGAAGAACGGATCGTTGCGCCCCCACACGGCCAGCAGCTTGGGCTGGTGCTGGCGGAAGTACGCCTGGAATTCGGGATACAGCGCGACGTTGTTTGCGTAATCGAGGAACAGGTCCAGTTGCACTTCGTGCGCGCCCGGCCGCGTCATGTAGAAATCGTCGAGCGAATAGCCGTCCGGCGACACCGTTTCGCCATCCGCCACGCCATGCGTGTATTGCCACAGCGTCGTTTGCGGTTGCAGCAGCGCACGCAACGCGTCGCGGTTGGCCTGATTCGGCTCTTGCCAGTATTTGCGGATCGGATTCCAGCCCTCGCTCAACCCTTCCAGATAGGCATTGCCGTTCTGCGTAACGATTGCCGTCACCCGTTCCGGATGCTTCAACGCCAGACGCAGGCCGACCGGCGAACCGTAATCGAAGATGTAAATGCCGAAGCGCTGCAGCTTCAGCACATCGGTGAAGCGCGCGATCACGTTCGCCAGATTGTCGAAGGTGTAAGCGAACTCTTCACGCGGCAGCAGTTGCGTCTGGCCAAAACCGGGCAGGTCCGGTGCGATCAGGTGAAAGCGATCCGCCAACAGCGGGATCAGGTCGCGGAACATATGGCTGCTGCTCGGGAAGCCGTGCAGCAACAGCAGCACCGGATCGCCGGCACGACCGGCTTCGCGATAGAAAACTTCCAGGCCATCGACGACGATTTTTTTATGGCGGACTTGATACATGACAGGCTCCTTGAAATGAACGATTGGATGAATAACCGGATAAGCAGTCATGAAATAACCTGACTGAATACGAATTGGAGGTTATACATCACAATGTAACCTGTCAAACTATTTTTTAGAGGTTATTGATTCGACAAAATGAAAATACCCTCGAATTTTGATAAAACCTCTTTTTATTCAATTATTTAGGTAAATTATTCGTGTTGAAAAAATAATTCACATCGAAGTCATACTTACCTCCAGAACTCCACGTCACCAATGAAGTAACTTCTATTTTTCAATCAAATGAGTTACCATCATATGCAACAAAACTCAGGAGCAGCATATGAGGGAAACGCTTCCACCCGCGATCTTCATCGCCGATGCGCTCGGCCTGGATTTCCTGAATTCGGTCGCCACGCCGCTGGACACGCCAGTCGAATGGCTGGGCTCGGGCGAGGATTTGCTGAACTGGCTGGCGCAGGCGAAGCTGGTGCCGCAAGACGTGCTGGACGATTTCCGCCGCAGCGCCGGCCCCGGCGAACTGGATGCGATCGCCGCACAGGCGCGCGGACTGCGCGAATGGTTCAGGAATTTCGTGCTGACGCACAAGGGAAAGCCGCTGCCGAAATCGGCGCTGCACGAACTCGAACCCTTGAATCGCCTACTGGCGCGCGACGAAGGTTTTGCACAGATCGTGGCCATGGCTGAAGACGGTGAACGCGGCGTCGGCTGGCATCGCGAGCGGCGCTGGCGTTCGCCCGAATCGCTGTTGCTGCCGATCGCCGAAGCGATGGCGCGCGTCGTCTGCGAAGAAAATTTCAGCTATGTCAAAGCCTGCGAAGGACACGCCTGTACGCTGCTGTTCGCCGACAAGACGCGCGGCCATGCGCGCCGCTGGTGCAGCATGGCAATCTGCGGCAATCGTGCCAAGCAGGCAGCGCATCGCGCACGCAAGAGCTGATTACGCATCCAGGGTTCTTTCAATAAAAACGGCTCCTTGCAAGGGAGCCGTTTTTACATCGAAAGCCGGTTGCTTCATGTTTCACGGAACGAAATCGCACGTTTCACATCCTGCTTCAACAGATAGATCGATGCGGCGAGCAGAACGACGTCCTTCATCAGAAACGGCACATTGCCAACCATTGCCGGAAAGCCGCCAGCCGATTCCGCCCAGCCGCCCGGCATGAACGGGATGATGGTCACCGTCATGACGAACGTCACGACCGAACCAAGCGCGCCAAGAATACCGACACGGCGATTCTAGAATCCCAGGAAGATCAGTGCGCCGAATGTCCACTCCGCCACACCCAGAAACCAGCTAGCGCCACGAATGCCGAAGGCCGGATACATCCATGAGATCAGCGGGCCATTGCTGATGAATGGAATCAGGGTCTGCGCTTCATATTCGAACCATTTCTGGTAACCGAAAAAGAAGAACATGATGACCATGGAAGCGCGCACCACATGAAGATCGAGATCCTTTTTCAACAGGCCCGAACGGCCCAGCGTGTCGACGACGAATTGCATTTTTCCCCTTTGCTGCAATGAACGATGTTGTGTT
>DATDLO010000043.1:0-2507 GCA_036519215.1 Oxalicibacterium sp. | reverse complement strand
GAGAAATGCTGCGGCGAGACTTCCTTCAGCAGCGGTTGCTCGACGCGGCAGCGCGGCATCGCATGCGGACAACGTGGATGGAAATGACAGCCCGACGGCGGATGCAGCGGCGACGGCATCTCGCCGGCCACCGGCTGGAAGAAAATCTTTTTCACTTCCAGTGTCGGTGCCGATGCCAGCAGACCGATGGTGTACGGATGATTGGGATGCGCGAACAATTCGCCGGTCGGCGCCGATTCGACGATGCGGCCCAGATACATAATGACGACGCGGTCCGAGATGTGGCGCACCACGCCGAGATCGTGGCTGATGAACAGGTAGGTCAGGTCGAGTTCGTCGCGCAGGCGCATGAACAGGTTCAGCACCTGCGCCTGGATCGAGACGTCGAGCGCGGCGACCGCTTCGTCGCACACCAGCAGTTCCGGCTTCACCGCGAGCGCACGTGCAATGCCAATGCGCGCACGCTGGCCACCGGAGAACTGATGCGGGAAGCGGCGCGCCAATGCGGAATCGAGACCGACGCGCTGCAGCAATTCAGCGACGTAATCATTCCGCTCCGAACGCGGCACGATGCCGTGCGCAACCGGCGCTTCGCCGACGATGGCGTCCACGCGCAGGCGCGGATTCAGCGATGCATACGGGTCCTGGAAGATCATCTGCATCGCGAGCCGCAACGCACGCTGACGTGCAGCAGGCATCGCATCGATATCGTCGCCCTGCCATTGCCGCGTGCCGGATGACAGCGTGTGCAGGCCGACCGCCATGCGTCCCAGCGTCGATTTGCCGCAACCGGATTCACCGACCAGGCCGACCACTTCGCCGCGCCGGATATCGAGCGACACACGATCGACCGCATGCACGACTTCTTCCGGCTTGCCGGCGCCGAATACGCGCGCAACGCGATCGATCGCATCGGCCGGCTTGGCGAAACGCTTGCCGACGTCATGCAGTGCGAGCAACGGCGTTTCGCTTTCGGGCAAGGTGCGTTCAGGCATGCACGCCTCCATCGACTTCAACGATCGGATGGAAGCAACGCAGCGTACGCCCGTCAAGTGCCTCGAACGGTGGATCGGTCTTGCAAATTTCGGTGGCGCGTTCGCAGCGTGTGCGAAACGCACAACCGGACGGCAGGTTTGCCAGCGACGGCGTCGCGCCCGGAATCTGCTTCAACGCTTCGCCGCGCCGGCTGTTCGACGGCGACGATGCGATCAGTCCATGCGTATAGGGATGGCGCGGCGAGCGCAGCACGTCTTGCACGCTGCCGGATTCGACGATGCGGCCGGCGTACATGACGGCCACCGTGTCGGCCAACCCGGCAACCACCGACAGATCGTGCGTGATCCAGATCAGCGCCGTGCCCGATTCGCGGCACAGCGTCTGCATCTCGTGCAGGATCTGCCCTTGTATCGTGACGTCGAGCGCGGTCGTCGGTTCGTCGCAGACGATCAGGTCGGGCTTGTTCAGCAGCGCAATCGCGATCGCCACGCGCTGCCGCATGCCACCGGAGAACTGGTGCGGATACGCCAACAGCCGTTCGTCGGGCGACGCGATGCCGACACGCGTCAATGTCTCGCGCGCCATCGCGCGTGCCACGGCAACGCTGACGTCTTCATGCGCGCGCACCGCCTCGATCATCTGCGTATCGATACGCAGCACCGGGTTCAACGTCATCATCGGATCCTGGAAGATCATCGCGATGTCGTTGCCGCGCAGCTGGCGCATTTCTTCTTCCGATGCCTGCAGCAGATCGCGGCCGTTCAGCAGCACATTGCCGGCGACGACTTGCGCCGGCGCATCCAGCAACCGCATCAGCGAATACGCGGTCATCGACTTGCCGGACCCGGATTCGCCGACCAGTCCCATGATCTCGCCGGGCCGCACCGAGAACGACACATCGTCCACCGCCTTCACGGTGCCGGCGCGCGTGGCGATGTGCGTGCTCAGGTGGCGCACGTCGAGGATAGGTTGCGCAGAATGAATCGTCATTGTGTTTGCAACCGTGGATTCAGCACGTCGCGCAATTGATCGGCCACCAGATTGATCGCCACCACGGTGACGACCAGCGCGATGCCGGGGAACAGGCTGATCCAGTAGCGGCCGGACAGCAGGTATTCGAAGCCGTTGGCGATCAGCAAACCGAGCGACGGTTCCGTCACCGGCAGGCCGAGTCCGAGGAAGGACAATGTCGCTTCCAGTGAAATCGCCGACGCGATCTGCAGCGCGGCGATCGCGATTACCGGCGGCAGGCAGTTCGGCAGCAGATGGCGGAACGCGATGCGCAGCGGCGACAAGCCGAGTCCGCGGGCCGCCTCGATGTATTCCTTCCGTCGCTCGACCAGCGCTGCGCCGCGCGCGGTGCGCGCGTAGTACGCCCATTGCACGGCGATCAGCGCGACGATGATCTTGCCTGTTCCCGGCCCCATCAATGCAAGCAGAATCAATGCGACCAAGATCGGTGGGAACGCCAGTTGCAGATCGGCGATGCGCATGATGAAGGCATCGACGCG
>DATDLO010000042.1:0-5224 GCA_036519215.1 Oxalicibacterium sp. | reverse complement strand
ACATCATGCCGGGCGTATCGGTCAGCACGATGTTATTGCCAAGGTAGAGGCGCTGCTGCGTCTTCGTCACTGCCGGCTCGTCGCCGACCTGGGCAACGCGTTTTTTCAGCAGCGCATTCATCAGCGTCGATTTGCCGACGTTCGGAATGCCCATGATCATGATGCGAAGCGGCTTCAGCGCGGTGCCGCGATGCGGCGCGATCTTCATCGCGAAACCCGGTACCTTCGCGACATCGGCCGGCTTCTTGCAACTGAGCGCGACCGCGTGGACATTTTTCTGCGCGTTGTAGAAATCGATCCACAGCTTCGTCGCCACCGGATCGGCCAGATCAGCCTTGTTCAGGATTTTCAGGCAGGGGCGCTGACGAAACGTGCGCAACTCCTCGATCATTGGATTGCGGCTGGCCTGCGGTACGCGCGCGTCCAGCACCTCGATCACCAGATCGGTCTTCTCCATGGCTTCCGCCGCCCTCTTGCGGGCGGCGTTCATGTGACCGGGGAACCATTGGATGGACATGCGTGACTCTTTCTGCGGATTTCTCCGCGAATTCTCTGCGAATTTTCTAATGAAGCGAGCCGCTATTCTACCTGCTCGGCCGCCTCTCCCCTGCATTCCCCGGACGCTTGTCACACGGACGTCACATCGCTTGCGCAGAATAGCGGCTGCCAGCGCCGACGGGGTCCGGCGCATAAAGGATCCCGACCAAATTCCTGATTGGCCGCATCGTCGGCCGATTGCTTCACCAGCCGCTTCCGCATTGCTCCCACATTCGCCCCTACACTCCCCATGTTCACTGCTGCATTAGGCAACTACGGTTCGGACTCGTCGGGCCTGATTTGGGGATTCCTGTTCGGCCGCGATACCTCCGCCATCCAGATCGGTTCGCAGGAAGCGGCAGAATGGCTGGCGCAGCCTTCCTCGTCGGACGACGAATTTCTGTGGCTGCATTTCAACCTGAGCAATACCGCCAGCGAAAAATGGATGATCGATCACGGCGGCGTCGCCGATGAATTCGTCGAGGCGCTGCACGACGGCTCGCGCTCCACCCGCATCGAACTGGCGAACGACACGCTGGTGGCCGTCGTCAATGATGTATTGCACAACTTTTCGCTGGATTCGGCCGACATCGCAACGCTGTGGCTGAACGTATCGCGACGCGTCGTCGTCAGCGCACGCCGCACGCCGCTCAAATCGATCGACCGCCTGCGTCATGCCGTGGCAACGGGCGACGCTGTGCGCTCGTCGGTGGAATTGCTGATCCACCTGTTCCACGACCAGGCCGACGTGCTGGTCAACATCGTGCGCGATGCGGTGGCACATGTCGACCGCGTCGAGGACAACCTGCTGGCCGGCCGCCTGACCGAAAGACGCGCCGATCTCGGTGCACTGCGCCGCGTGCTGGTGCGGTTGCAGCGCCTGCTGGCGCCGGAACCTGCCGCACTGTTTCGCCTGCTGCAGCGGCCGCCCGCATGGATGGCCGAAGACGACCTGCAGGAACTGCGGCAATCGACCGAAGAATTTTCCGTCGTGCTGAACGACATGAGTTCGCTGCAGGAACGCATCAAGCTGCTGCAGGAAGAAATCGCCGCACAGGTCAACGAGGAAAACAACCGCAGCCTGTACGTGCTGACCATCGTCACGGTGCTGGCGCTGCCGATCAACATCATCGCCGGCCTGCTCGGCATGAACGTCGGCGGCGTGCCGCTGGCCGAACATGCGCACGGGTTCTGGATCGTGGTCGGCATCGTCGCCGCCTTCACCGTCATTGCGTTCTGGGTCGTGCTGCGCAAGCAGAAGGACTGACCTTGGCTCCGCTCCTCCCATCCCATATTTGCGCGTTCCCGCAACGCGCCGTTCTCGCATAGAATCTGTCTGCTCCGGATTCACGCCTTGCCGTTCACTCACTGTCGTTTCCGTTCAATCGTGCGCGCCGCATGCGCGCCTCTCCATGGAAGATCGCATGTTCGCAAAACTGCATGAAGTCGCCGGACAGGTCGGCACCATCGTCGTCGGCAAGGATCTGCAGATCCGGCAATCGCTGGTCTGCCTGCTGGCCGGCGGCCATCTGCTGATCGAGGACGTACCCGGCGTCGGCAAGACCACGCTGGCGCATGCGCTGGCGATCTCGCTCGGCCTGCGCTTCAATCGGCAGCAGTTCACCAGCGACCTGCTGCCGGCCGACGTGGTCGGCATCTCGATCTTCGATCGCGAAAAGAACGGCTTTGTGTTCCATCCCGGCGCGATCTTCACGCAGGTGCTGCTGGCCGATGAGATCAACCGCGCCACACCGAAGACACAGTCGGCGCTGCTGGAAGCGATGGAAGAACACCAGGTCACGTCCGACGGCGTCACGCGCGATCTGCCGGAACCTTTCTTTGTTATCGCCACGCAGAATCCGGGACACCAGATCGGCACCTTTCCGCTGCCGGAATCGCAGATGGACCGCTTCCTGATGTGCCTGTCGCTAGGCTATCCGGATAGCGCCGCCGAGCGCGCGCTGCTGATGGGCGAGGATAGACGCACGCTGCTGAAATCGATGAAGGCGGCGATGCAGCCGGCCGACCTGCTGGCCGCACGCGCTGCGTTGAAGACAATCCACGTCGCACCGTCGCTGATCGACTACGTGCAGGCGCTGGCGCATGCGTCGCGCCAGAACGGCATGTTCGTCGAGGGCATGAGTCCGCGCGCCACGCTCGCATTGCTGCAGGCCGCACGCGCCTGGGCCGCGATGGAAGGCCGCAATCACATGATCCCGGAAGATGTGCAAGCAGTGCTGGTGCCGGTCGCCGCGCATCGCCTGCGCTCGCTGAAATCGACAGCCGGCAGCGCCTTGAACAGCCGCGATCTCGTGCTGCAGCTGATGAAGTCGGTTCCGGTCTGATACGTCGCCATTTCTGGCAATGTCCGTGGCAACCTCCTTCCGCCGATTCCACCAGCAGCTTGCCCGCCGGCTGCTGAAACTGCGCGATGCCGAGCCGGGCGAAGTCGTGCTGAACCAGCGCCGCGTCTTCATCCTGCCGACACGTGCCGGACTGACGTTCGGCGTCATGCTGGTCGTGCTCTTCATCGCATCGGTCAACTACAGCCTGGGCCTGGGATTCATCCTGACCTTCCTGCTCGCCGGCTGCGCCGTCATCGACATGCATCTGACGCATCGCAATCTCGCGCACCTGCACCTGTCGCCCGGCCGCACCACGCCCGTGTTCGCCGGCGAGGAAGCACAGTTCGAACTGCATCTGCACAATCGCCGCGCACAGGACCGCTTTGCGATCCTGCTCGGCTTCGTCGATACGGACAATGCGATCGAACACGCGATCGACGTCGCCGCGCACGCATCCAGTAACGTCACGCTCAGCGCATCGACGCTCGAACGCGGCTGGATGCCGATCCCGCGCATCCGGCTGCAGACGCGCTTTCCGCTCGGGCTGATGCGTGCATGGAGTTACTGGCGCCCCGACCTGCGCGCGCTGGTCTATCCGCATCCGGAAGACGATGCGCCGCCGCTGCCGCTGCTGCAGGGTGAACACGAAGACGGCCGCGGCAGCGCCGGCCATGACGATTTCGCCGGCATCCGCGCCTATCAGAGCGGCGATTCGCCGCGCCTGCTGGCATGGCGGCAGATCGCCCGCACCGAAAGCAGCGCGCTGATCGCCAAGCAGTTCGAGGGCGGCGCCAGCAGCGAACTGTCGCTCGACTTCGCGCGCCTGCCGCGTACGATGGATGTGGAACTGCGCCTGTCGCGCATGACGCGCTGGGTGCTGATGGCCGAGGCACGCGGACTGCCGTATGCGTTCCGGCTCGACAATCTGCACTTTCCGCCGGCGGTCGGTCCCGCGCATCAGGCAGCGTGCCTGCAGGCGCTCGCGCTGCATGGATTGCATGCCGGCGACAACGTACGCGGAGCAGATGCATGAAGACGCTCTCCCGGTTTTTCACCGAGCGCAATGCGCGTCCCATGTCACGCGACAAGGCCGACACGCTGCTGCTGTTGCTGGCCTGCTTTCTGGTGCTGGCGCCGCATGCCGTGCATCTGCCGCTGTGGGTCACGGGCGTCGGCGCCATCCTGCTGTTCTGGCGCGGCTGGATCACCTTCCGCGGCAACCGTCTGCCGTCGCGCTGGCTGCTGTTGCCGCTGGCCGCGCTGGCGATGGCCGGCATCTACCTGAACTTCAAGACTCTGCTCGGGCAGGATGCCGGCGTGGCGATGCTGACACTGCTGCTGATCTTCAAGCTGCTGGAAATGCATGCGAAGCGCGACCTGTTCGTCGTCGTGTTTCTCGGCTTTTTCCTGATCCTCGCCAATTTCCTCTACACGCAGAACATCGCGACCGCGCTGCTGATGATTGTCGCGGTCGTCACGATGTTCACCGCGCAACTGTCGTTCCAGTACACCGGTGCCGTGCCGCCGATGGCGCGCCGCTTCCGCTCCGGTGCGCTGATCGTTGCGCTGGCCGCGCCGCTGACCATCGTGCTGTTCCTGCTGTTTCCGCGCATCCAGGGACCGCTGTGGGGCTTGCCGAGCGATGCCAACGCCGGCCGCACCGGCCTGTCCGACCAGATGGCACCGGGCAATATCGCCAAGCTGGCGATGTCGCGTGAAATCGCGTTTCGCGCGCAGTTTTCAGATACCGTGCCGCCGAACCCGGCGCTCTACTGGCGCGGCATCGTGCTCGACCGCTTCGACGGCAAGACGTGGACACATCGTCCGATGCGTTACGACGAACAACACACGGCAAACACATTGACTGCACAAGGCAATCCGCTGCGCTATCGCATCACGCAGGAACCCGGCTCGCGCCCTTGGCTGTTTGCACTCGACATGCCGCAAGCCGCACCGCAGTTGCCGGACAACCCGGTGCGGCTGACGCAGGACATGCAACTCCTGGCACGCCGCCCGATCGATGCACGCGTCCGTTACGACGTCGTTTCCACACCGCGCTACACGCTGCAGCCCGAACTTACCAAGGCCGAACTGCAACCATGGCTGGCATTGCCGTCCGGCTACAATCCGCGCACGCTGCAATTCGCCGCAAAATTGCGCCGCTCCGTGGCCGACGATGCGGAACGCATTGCCACCGTGCTGGCTTTCTTCCGCGACGACAAGTACGGCTTTCGCTACACACTGGAGCCGCCGCTGCTGGGCCGCAACGGCATCGACGAATTCCTGTTCGGCACACGCGCCGGTTTCTGCGAGCACTATGCCGGCGCCTTCACCGTCATCAT
>DATDLO010000041.1:0-10273 GCA_036519215.1 Oxalicibacterium sp. | reverse complement strand
AACACGCATGGTCTGACGTGACTTGGCAACCGGCCTACGTTTAAGGATAGGGTGAATCGCTCGGTGAATGCGACGGCAATCCGCACTTTGCATACGGGCTTTGCACGCGCTGGCAATAGCGATAGGCCTCGGGACGCACCCAGCCGCGACTATGATGCCGGCCATTCCGACGCGTGACCATGAATGGCGCAAAGCATTCCTGGCTCTCACGATAAGCGCGGATCAGGTCGGCACATTCGGCATCGCTGTTATCGGGCGGAGTCAGTTCGGCAGCCTTGGGCTGCGGCTTTACGGGTGCAGGTACGGATGCTGGCGGTGGCGGCATCGCACGCATGCGTTCTTCTGCCAGTTGTTTTTCGCGGGCTGCGCGCGCCAGCGCTTCCTGCCGCTGGCTTTCGGGAATCTCGGAAGCGCTGGTGTCGATCTTCGTCGCCACATCGTGATAACGCGTCGGCACGATATCGGAAACATGTGTGCGGCCGTTCTCGTCGACCCAGCGATACAGGTCGGCAGCACCGGCAACGCTTCCCAGCGCGAGCAATCCCAGCAGCAGGAAAGAGCGTTTCATCCGGTCGCCTCGCAACGGTTTGTCCTGCGCCAGTTATAGCACGAAGGCGCGATGGGCGGCGGCCGCCTTATCGAATCGAACCGTGGCCGAACAGCCCGATCAAGCCAATGATGATCAGGTAAATCGCAACAATGTAATTGAGCAGGCGCGGCACGACGAGAATCAGAATGCCGGCGATCAGCGATACCAGCGGACCGATAGAAAGATAGAGGTTCATGAACATCTCCCTCCCCTGCATGTCCGGCTGACGATAGCGGAACAAATGCCACGGGGAACGGCAACAGCCTGCCGGAATGAACGGAGTTTTTCTGTGCGTTAACACACATCACGCACATCCCACATAGCGGCAATGCGCAATTGCCGCCCGCATGAAAAAAACGGCGCGCAAGAATGCGCGCCGTCCAAAAGAAAATGAAGCAGTCCGATAGGCCGGATTCTGTTACGGCAGGCGTCGCCGCCTGCTATGACAACCATTCCTCTAGGCCGTGAATTACTCCACGGCTCAAGCTTCCTACCCGCACGCTCCGCGAGCCGCCTCAACGCGTGCCTATTTGGAATTGCTCCAGGTGGAGGTTACCGCGTTTCACCCTTTGTGACGCAGGAAGCGGCTTTCGCCCTCCCCGGTCCCAAAGACTCGTCTCTGTGGCCCTATTCCTCGCCTTATACCTTTCGGCTTTCGGCGGACGGCCGTTAGCCGTCACCCTGCTCTGTGGAGTCCGGACCTTCCTCCCGCCACCGTAAGGCAGCCAGCGGTTGTCTTGTCCTGCTTCAGCCGACATTGTAGTCTGTCGACGGCATGCTTGCAGTATCATGTGCCGGTCGATCGTGCATTTGCCCACAACCAGACCTATAAATGAGCAAGCCGTTTCTTCCCTTTGCCTGGCCTCAACTGTTCGCAACGGCACTGCTGTTTGTGACACAGGCTGCATATGCGCAGCAAAGCGTTGCGCCGGACACGCTGGACACCATTGCTCAGCGCGTGGCGGCTTGTACCGTCTGCCACGGCAAGGAAGGACGCGCCGGCAGCGACGGCTACTATCCGCGCCTGGCCGGCAAACCGGCCGGCTACCTGTACAACCAGCTCGTCAACTTCCGCGAAGGCAAGCGCACTTATCCAGTCATGACGGCCATGCTGGACAATATGTCCGACGCCTACCTGCGCGAAATCGCACAATACTTCGCCGACCAGCATCCACCCTATCCACCACCGCAACCGACGCAAGCCACTGCAGCGGAACTGGAACGCGGCCGCCAGCTCGTGCATGAAGGCGACAAGGCCAAAGGCATTCCGGCCTGCATCGCCTGCCACGGCGCCAAACTGACCGGCACCGCGCCGGCAATTCCCGGCCTGATCGGACTGCCGCGCGACTACCTGCTCGGTCAGATCGGCGCATGGAAAATCGGCACGCGCCATGCGGCCCAGCCCGACTGCATGGCGCAGATCGTGCAGAAGATGAGCAGCGCCGACATCAGCGCCGCCACGGCATGGCTGGCCGAACAGCATGTGCCGGCCGATGCCTCGCCCGCACCGCGGCTCACCGTCAAACTGCCGCTGGAATGCGGCAAGCTGTCGCCATGATCAGGCGCGCCATTTATCTGCTCGGATTGCTGCTGCTGACGATCGTCGCCGTCGTCGCAATCTGGCTATTCATCGCCAACCGCAACCCGGATCTGGACCAGCCGTCGCCCCCGCCGACCGATGCCGCACAACAGATCGCCCGCGGCGAATACCTGGCGCGCATCGGCAACTGCATGAGCTGCCATACCGCACGCGGCGGCCACCCCTATGCCGGCGGCCGCGCGATACCGACGCCATTCGGCGACATCTATGCATCCAACCTGACGCCGGACAGGCAAACCGGTATCGGCAACTGGAACAGCAACGATTTCTGGCGCGCGATGCACGACGGCCGCTCGAAGGACGGCAGCTTGCTGTACCCCGCCTTTCCCTACACCAGCTTCACCAGGGTCACGCGCGCCGATTCGGATGCGATCTTCGCGTGGCTGCAGACGCTGCCGTCCGTCAATCAGGAAAACCGCCCGCCCGAACTGCGCTCGCCTTATGACAACCGCTGGCTGCTGTATGCATGGCGCGCGCTGTATTTCCGCCCGGGGCAATATGCGAACGACGACAGTCGTTCCGTCGCATGGAATCGCGGCGCCTATCTGGCGCAGGGATTGGGACACTGCGCCGCCTGCCATTCGACACGCAACACTTTCGGCGGTATCGATGAGAATGCCGAACTCGGCGGCGGCATGATTCCGATACTGAACTGGTACGCACCGCCGTTGAATGGCGACAGGAAGGACGGCCTGGGCGCATGGGAAATCGAACATATCGCCGCCTTCATGCAAACCGGTATCACGCCGCAACGCGCAGCAACCGGACCGATGGCCGAAGTCGTCGCCGGCAGCCTGCAGCATCTGTCGGACGACGATGCACTCGCCATCGCCGGCTATCTGCAATCGCTGCCGCAGCAAAGCGCGCCGCCGCTTGCCGGCCCCGATCTGCGCGAAGAAGGCAAGAAGGCGATGATTTCCGCCGGAGCGAAACTGTACAAGGACAACTGCGCCGCCTGCCATCAGGAATCGGGGCGCGGCGTGCCGTCCGTCTATCCGTCACTGGCAGACAATCGCGCCGTTACATCCCCTGTCATCGCAAACGTCATCCGCGTCGTGCTGCATGGCGGCTTCGCGCCGAGCACGGCCGACAATCCGCGTCCTTACGGCATGCCGCCATTTGCGCAGTCGCTGAGCGACGACGAAGTTGCCGCGGTCGTCACCTATATCCGCAATGCCTGGGGCAACGAGGCCAATGCCGTCTCGCCCGTCGACGTCAACCGTTATCGTTCCCGGCCACTTCCCTGAAAATCATCACTGAAGACCATCGCTGAAATCCATGACTGAAACCCGCAAGCACAAGAGCAAGACCCTGACGACTCTCCTCGCCGCACTGCTCGGCGGCATCGGCGCACATCGCTTCTACCTGCACGGCTGGCGCGATTTTTGGGGCTGGAACTACCTGATCGCCTTCATCCTGTTCCTGTCTGCCATATCGCTGATGCGCACGCATCAGTCGCTGCCGATTCTCGTGCTGGCGATATTTCCGTTCTCGGTTTATGCAGGACTGATCGAGGCGCTCATCATCGGCGTCACGCCGGATGAAAAGTGGGATGCGGTACACAATCCGCAATCGGCGAGCAAGACCACATCGAAGTGGCCGATCGCCGTCATCCTCGTGCTGTCTTTCGCGCTCTGCTTCACGGCAATGATTGCCAGCATCGCGCGCGTCACCGATCTATATTTGACGGGCGGTGCATTCGGCTGATCAGATCACGCCCAGCAGCTTCAGCGCCAGCGGCAGCAGGAAGGCCGTCAGGATGCCGGAGATGCCCATCGCCAGCCCGGAGAATGCACCCATCTCCTCGCTGACCTGAAACGCGCGCGCGGTGCCAACACCGTGCGCCGTTGCTCCCAGCGCGAAACCGCAAGTGATGTCGTCGTCGATGCGGATCAGGCGAAACACATACTGTGCGATGCCTGCGCCGAACACGCCGGTCAGCATCACCATCACCACCGTTAATGTCGGCAGGCCGCCGATTTTTTCCGTGATGCCCATCGCGATCGGAATCGTCACCGATTTCGGCGCCATCGACAGCACCGTCAGCGGCGACGCACCCAGCAGCCATGCGACGCCCATCGCACTGACAATCGCGGCAGCACCACCGGCCAGCGCACCGGCCAGCAAGGCAAACCAGTGGCGGCGTAATTTATCAAGTTGCTGATACAACGGAATCGCCAGCGCAACGGTGACCGGACCCAGCAGGAAATGCACGAATTGCGCCCCGTCAAAATACGTTTTGTACGGCGTGTCGGTCGCATACAGCACGGCAATCAGCAATGCCACCGAAATCGCCACCGGATTGGCAAGCGGGCTACGACCACTTCGCTCATAGATCCACATCGCGATCTTGTAGGCAACGAGCGTCGCCGTCAGCCACAGCAGCGGCGAACCGGCGAGATAGACCCAGACGGTATTCAGGTGCGGCATCATTTTTCGCTCCTGCGCTTCAGGCTCTTGATGACCAGCGCCGTCACCACCAGCGACACCACCGTGCTGACGATCAGCGCCGCCGCAATCGCCAGCCATTCCTGCCCGATGCGATGCAAGTGCACGCTGAGGCCCACGCAGGCAGGCACGAACAGCAAGGCCATGTTCGACAGCAATTGCGATGCGCTCGGCGCCAGCTTGGCCGCCGTGTCCTTCTTCAGGATCAGATAGAACAGCAACAGCAGCATGCCGATTACCGGCCCCGGAACCGGCAGCGAAAACACATAGACCAGGCCCTCGCCCAGCGTCTGGAATACGAGAAGAGTCAGCAGCGTATTGAGCATGGAAAGGAAAAAGAAAAGGAAGGTGAAAAGATGAAAACGAAGACGGATCGTGCGCAACTTGATGCTTGCGCTTGTCCGGATTTTTTCTGCCGACTATCGTAGCAGCCGTTGCCGTCAAAGCTCGGCGATGACTCGATGAAATATTTTCAGCAGTCCGTGCAGCTTCGCCTGCGCATGCCACGAGCACCAGGCATGTGTCCGGTCTGGCTCTGTTTCATGCACACCATGCGTATCCCGTTCACACAACAAGCAATCCCGTTTCGCGTTCGCGCCCTTGCCTGTAACATGCCTTCTGCCGAAACACGATGCCGATGTCGATCAAATGGAGAATGCCTGATGCCCAGCGTTGCGATCCTTGTTTTCCCGGGCGTACAGGCGCTGGATGTCACCGGTCCGCTCGACGTGTTCGCCGAAGCCAATCGCATCCTGCCGCCGGACCGGCAATACCGGCTCGATGTGCTCGGCACCGAACGCGGACTGATTCCGTGTTCGAACGGCCTGCCGATTGCCGCACATCGCCACTACAGCGAAGCCGACGAACGCTACGACCTGCTGCTGGTCGCCGGCGGTCCGGCGTTGCCGCAACAAGCGCGTGACGAAGCGGTATGCAACTGGCTGCGTCATGCGGCCCGGCGCAGCGGCCGCCACGGTTCGATCTGCAACGGCGCTTTCCTGCTCGGCCACGCCGGATTGCTCGACGGCCGCACCGTCACCACGCACTGGAACGATGCCGCGGCATTGGCCGACATGTTCCCGCAGGCCCGCGTCGATGCCGATCGCATCTTCCTGCAGGATGAGCAATTGGTGACATCGGCCGGCGTCACTGCCGGCATCGATCTGTCGCTGTTCCTGCTGTCGACCGATTGCGGGCCGGAAGTCTCGCTGCATGTGGCGCGGCGCCTCGTCGTCTTTACGCAGCGCCAGGGCGGGCAATCGCAGTTCAGCCCCTATCTCACGCCCTATGTCGAGGAAAGCTCGCCAGTCTCCATCGCACTCCAGTATGTGCGCGACCATCTGACGGAAAATCTCACGGTCGAATCGCTGGCCGCCGTCGTCTCGATGAGTCCGCGCAATTTCGCCCGCGTCTTTGCACGCGACGCGAAAATCACGCCGGCCGAATTCATCGAAAGCGCGCGGCTGGATGCGGCCCGCGCACTGCTGGAAACCACGTCCGAACCGCTGAAGACCGTCGCCTGGCGTTGCGGCTTCCGCAATCCGGACCAGATGCGGCAGGTATTCGCTAAGCGCCTGGGCATCACTGCGCTGCAGTACCGCGCCAACTTCGCCGCATTCGGCAAAACCGGCCGTCCGTAGACGCATCTTTCAAACGCACTTTCCCCCCTTTAAGCCGGTCCGTTTTGGCGAAAAACGGACATTCACGCCATGTCCTGATTTGCCTTCAATAACAAATCAGGACATTCCTTCGCCACATCTCCGACACCTTCCAGACATTGCCAGCCAGCCGAAAAATAAGCGTGGAAACGTATAAAAAGCCTCGGCAGAATCAATTCGAACCAGACGCATCGCCTCCCCGAATCTTCTTGCGGAACACGATCGAAAGCTGGCCAATTCCGTGCGGATGCGACCGTTTTTCATAACACCATATCGTCGAAAAACGGACACACCGCACTCCACGACAGAAAGGGAAACACATGACCACCCCGCTCAACGGTCTCAAGATCATCGATTTCACCCACGTGCAAGCCGGTCCGGCCTGCACCCAGTTGCTGGCCTGGTTCGGCGCCGACGTCGTCAAGGTCGAACGCCCGGGCTCCGGCGACGTCACACGCTCGCAGTTGCGCGACATCCCCGGCGTGGACGCGCTCTATTTCACCATGCTCAACAGCAACAAGAAATCGCTGACGCTGGACACCAAAACGCCGGAAGGCAAGGAAGTGCTGGAAAAACTGATCAAGGAATCCGACGTGCTGGTCGAGAATTTCGCGCCGGGCGCACTCGATCGCATGGGCTTTTCGTGGGAACGTATCCAGGAACTCAATCCCGGCATGATCCTGGCATCGGTCAAAGGCTTTTCCGACGGCCACCATTACGAAGACCTGAAGGTTTATGAAAACGTCGCGCAGGCAGCCGGCGGCGCCGCATCGACGACCGGTTTCTGGGACGGTCCGCCAACCGTCAGCGGCGCAGCGCTCGGCGACTCGAACACCGGCATGCATCTGGCGATCGGCATCCTGACCGCGCTGATGGGCCGCCAGCAAACCGGCAAGGGCCAGAAGGTTTCGGTGTCGATGCAGGATGCAGTGCTGAACCTGACGCGCGTCAAGCTGCGCGATCAGCAACGCCTGGAGAAGGTCGGCTATCTGGAAGAATATCCGCAATACCCGAACGGCAAGTTCACCGACGTCGTACCGCGTGGCGGCAATGCCGGCGGCGGCGGCCAGCCGGGCTGGGTGCTCAAGTGCAAGGGCTGGGAAACCGATCCGAACGCCTACATCTACTTCACGATCCAGGGCCACGCGTGGGAACCGATCTGCCGCGCACTGGGCAAGGAAGAATGGATCAGCGATCCGGATTACAACACGCCGCGGGCGCGCCAGGACAAGATCTTCGACATCTTCGCCTTCATCGAGAACTTCCTGAAGGACAAGACCAAGTTCGAAGCGGTCGACATCTTCCGCAAGTACGACATCCCGTGCGCTCCGGTGCTGTCGATGAAAGAGATCGCCGAAGACAAGTCGCTGCGTGCCAGCGGCTCCATCGTCGAAGTCGATCATCCGGCACGCGGCAAGTACCTGACCGTCGGCAGCCCGATCAAGTTCTCCGAACTGAAGCCGGAGATCAAGCCTTCGCCGCTGCTCGGCGAACACACCGACGAAGTGCTGAAGCGCCTTGGCTATACGCCGGAGCAAATCGCCGCGCTGCATGCATCCAAGGCCGTGTAACGTGAAATAACGTGCAAGCCGACAGGAAGAATAGCCACAGCGGCCATTCTTCCTGCATATTCGCTCATGCAGGTTTGCCGCTTACCTCATGTGCCGCGGCAAACTTGATATGATCGCCGCAATTCCTTCAGCCATTTTTGCCATTCCTGTTCGTCATGCGAAAAATCACCGTCGGCCTGCTGGTCTTCCCGCGCTTCCAGATGCTGGACATCGCCGCCCCCGGCGATGCCTTCGCCGAAGTGAAGGTGCTCAGCAACGGCGAATGCGAATACGAAATCATGACCGTCGCCACCACGCGCGGGCCGATCCAGACTTCCAGCGGACTGACGATTTCACCGGATCGCACCATCTTCGATCCGACGCCTCACTTCGACACGCTGATCGTGCCGGGCGGTCTTGGCGTGTTCGACATTCTCGAAGACACCACGCTGACCGACTGGCTGGCCATGCAGAATGAAAACTGCCGCCGCATCGGCGCCATCTGCAACGGCGTATTCGCACTCGGCGCCGCCGGCATCATCGGCGGCAAGACCGTCACCACGCACTGGATGGACGCCGCACGCCTGTCGACGATGTTCCGCCGCGCGAAAGTCGAGCCGGATCGCATCTACGTCAAGGACGGCTCGCTGTACACGACGGCCGGCGTCACCGCCGGCATCGATCTGTCGCTGGCGCTGATCGAAGAAGATTTCGGCAAGAAGATGGCGATCGATGTCGCAAAGTACCTGATCGTCTATCTGCGCCGCGCCGGCGGTCAGTCGCAGTTCAGCCCACTATTGGAACTGCAGGTCGAAAACGATTCGCCGGTTGCCACCGTACAAGGCTACATTCTCGGCAACCTGGAAACCGAACACACGCTGCCGTCGATTGCGGAAAAGATGCAGATGAGTGCGCGCCACCTGTCACGCGTGTTCAAGCAGGAATGTGGAATGACGGTAATGAACTTCGTCAACGACGCGCGTATTGACGCCTCCCGCCGCTATCTGGAATCCACCGATCTCGGCCTGACCGAAATCGCCCGCCGCTGCGGCTTCGGCAATGCGGCAACCTTCCGCCGCATCTTCGGCCGCAGGCTGGGGATCAGTCCGTTCGATTATCGGCAGCGCTTCCATTCGGGCGAAGGGACGCAACTGGAAAAAGAAACGGAATAAAAAAACCGCATGCAAATTGCATGCGGTTTTTTCAGGTACCTACCGACGAGTGCGCCGGCCTACTCCAAGCCAGAATGTAAAAAGACGATCAGTCCTTTTGATACATGGGAGAACGAGGGCCGTACAACATGCCATTCGAATGTCCCGCCCATAGCAAACGTCGACTGGTCACGCCGGCAATCTTATAACTTGTATCGCTCATCGTGCCGACAATCTGGTTCACCACCGCGGACACAAGCATACCGATCAATCCATTCTGGTTCTGCTGCCCTTCTGCACTGGAAGCAGAGGCAGAACCTTCCCACAATACCTTTGCCGATCGCAAATCAACCAGCTTGGCATCCGCAGTCACAACCGTGACGCTATCGACCACCCGATAACTCGTACCGTATTCCTTGATGTTCACGTACAACGCGGCATCCGCGCCAAAGATTTCTCTCAGCTTGACAACCGGCACCTGATGAATATCCGCAGAAATACTTAATCCATTTTGTTTGAACGTCTCTTCAGCCAGCGCCACAGGCACGACATAGTAACCAGACTCGGCAAGCGGCAGCGTCGCCTGCGACAGCATTCCGTATGGGGCGATGACTTCCTGCGAGCTGTTCAATGGCGGCAAGACCAGAATCGAAGCAGGCCGTGCCTGCTTGAATTCTGCATAGTCATAAGGCTTTTGCTGGGTGGCACAACCGGTTGCAAGCAAGGCAACCGATATTGCGCAAAGTGTTTTGATGTATTTGATCATCATGAAAATCCTTTAGTTTTTATATTTACGCATGAGGAAATCCATGTATGACGCCGATTCCGGGAATAGCGTTTTCTCCGTGTTCAGTTCCTGGACCATCTGGCTGTCCCTCCCTGTCTCGGCATAAAGCATTCCAAGATGCGCATGGTATCCAGGTGGTACGGACTCATTGGCCGCACTCATTTTCTGAAGCCCCTCCTCCAGAGACGCTATCTGTTCTTCCGGACTGCCTTCTGCCTTGAAGCGTTTATACACCTGCTCTTGGTAGCTACCCCAGCCATACAGGCTTTTGTGTTGATGGGTGGCGCAACCAACCAGCGTGATCGAAACGCTGGCCAGCGCCAGCATTGAAATAATGTTTTTCATCTTGTTCATATGGAAGAGTCGACGAATTATTTAGCTGGTTTCCAGATGCCGGAATCAATGCCGGAAACCAGATTTCCGACTGCTTCGCGAATCGCCAGGTCAAGCACTTTGCCGTTGAGCGTGGAATCGTAGCTTGCTGTACTGC
>DATDLO010000040.1:0-5660 GCA_036519215.1 Oxalicibacterium sp. | reverse complement strand
CTGAACTCGCATGAACTCGCCTTCGGTCCCGGAGTCCTATTTTCATCCTGACCGATCGGGGGCTCCCATGCGGACACGAAAAATAATGTGGTGGAGCATGCTCGCGTTGCTGGTGCTGCTTTCGCTTTGTCTGATCCTGTTGCTTACCTTCGACTGGAACAAGGCGAAGCCCTGGATCAATGCGCGCGTCAGTGAAGCCACCGGAAGGCCGTTTGCCATCAATGGTGATCTTTCCCTGACATGGGAACGCACACAATCCAACGGAACATGGCATGACTGGCTGCCGGCGCCACGACTCAGCGCCGACAACGTCACGATGGGTAACCCCGACTGGTCCAAGCTCGATCGCAATATGGCCGAAGTCGGCCACATCACGTTTTCCGTCAATCCTATTCCCTTGCTGTCCAGGGATATCGTCATTCCCACGCTGCAGCTGGACGATCCGACACTGGTACTGGAGCGTATTGCTGATGGCCGCAACAACTGGACCTTCAAGAAGGATGACAATGCCTCACCTTCGACGTGGACGCTGGATCTTCAACACCTGTTATTGCATAACGGTGAGATTTCACTGAAAGATGCCGTCAAGCACATCGATGCAAAGGCCGTGATCGCATCGCTTCCGGTGACCGATACCAATGACTTTGCCATGGAATGGAAGGTATCTGGTTCGTTCAACAATGCGCGTATTAGTGGCGATGGCAAGGCCGGCGCATTGCTTGCCCTGCGAAACGAGAAAAAGCCCTTTCCACTGCAGGCGAAATTGAATGTCGGAAAAACATCGATCAGTGTAAATGGCACAGTAACGAAGCCGCAGGCACTGGCTGCCGTAGATATGCGCCTGAAGCTGTCAGGCGCCAGCATGGCGGACCTTTATCCATTAACCGGTATCACCCTGCCAAAGACGCCGCCGTTTGCCACTGAAGGGCATCTGACCGGTTTCATCAATGCAGCAGGTGGAAAATGGACTTACGATAAATTCAGCGGAAAACTGGGCGATAGCGACTTGTCTGGCACATTGACCTACGAAGGCAAGGAACCACGACCGCTTCTCTCCGGAACAGTCGTCTCCAACCTGCTGCAGCTGAGCGACCTGGGCCCGATCATCGGTGCCGATTCGAATGCCAGCAAACGTGAGCGCGGGGTCGCCGTCACACAACCTGAAGACAAGCTGCTGCCAGTTGAGAAATTCACCACTGACCGTTGGGGAAGCATCGATGCGGACGTCAATATCACCGGCCGCAAGATCGTGCGCGATGCCGCACTCCCGATCGAAAATCTGAATACGCACCTGAAACTTCAAGACAGCGTTGTCACATTGACGCCGCTGAATTTTGGTATTGCGGGCGGCAACCTGATCGCGAACATCAAGATGGATGGCCGTCAGCCTGTCATCAAGGCGGAAGCTAAAGTTTCTGTACGCAAACTGAAACTGAAAGAGCTATTCCCCACGATACCGACGATGCAGGCAAGCCTCGGCGAGATCAACGGCGATACGTCGTTATCTGCGACCGGCGATTCGATTGCAAGCTTTCTGGGGTCGTCCAATGGAGAAATCAAGGCATTGATCAGCGAAGGGACGATTAGCAAGCTGTTACTGGAACAGATGGGCTTGAATATCGGGAACGTTGTGATCTCAAAGCTGTTTGGAGATAAGCAGGTAGAACTCAACTGTATGGCAGCAGATCTAGGCGTAAGCAACGGCTTGGTGCAAACACGTACGATGATTCTCGATACTAGCGATGCTGTTGTTTATATCGATGGAACGATCGATCTGGCGAAAGAAAAGCCGGACCTGACAATCAGGCCGGTGAGCAAGGGGCTACGTGTGGTGTCCTTGCGTGCGCCTCTCTATGTGCGTGGAACCCTGAAGCATCCGGATGTTGACGTAGACAAGGGCGTATTGGCAGCGAAAGCAGGGGGAGCAATCGTGCTGGGTGTACTGGCGCCAGTTACGTCCTTGCTGCCGTTGATCAATGTGGGTTCGGAAGAGGAAAACAAATGCAGGGAATTATTGCATCAGGCAGCTGAGAAGCCGGTTGCGCCTCCACCCGGCAAACAGTAAAAAGCATTAGGCCTGTTTTTAAGGATTTAATCGGTAACGGGTCTTCAAAAAATGCGGCACTGATATGGGTCTGGTTTTATTTAAATGGTTGTATATATGAATAGTAGTAATAGTTAACGCAGGCTACTTTCTGTGGATAACCAAGTAAACCCATGCAGGATCAAGAACTTGGCTTCAGGATAAGCCACTGCACAACAGGTGTATGGCAAGGGGATGGATTCTGTATAAATAAACGGCCCAGAGTTTTCACCAGCTTATCCACAATCTATCCACATTTTCTGCAAAGCGTTATCCACAGCTGCTGACGGCAATATCGCGCGTCACGTGATACGCTCTTTTCCGCCTTGATCCACCTATAAATCATCCGGGAAACAGACATGAAGCAGATTCCGACTATCGGTCATTTTATCCAGGGCCATGTGATGGAAAGCGGAATCGGCAGGCAAGCTGTTTTCAATCCAGCTCTTGGAGAGGTGGAAAGTGAAGTCTGGCTGGCGAGCGCGAGGGAAGTGGAATTGGCGGTTTCCGCGGCAAAGGCCGCAGCACCTGCCTGGGCTGATACGGCTCCCTTGAAGCGTGCAAGGATTCTGTTCCGTTTCAAAGAGTTAATAGAAAGACATCACGATGATCTGGCAGAAGCGATTACGCGTCAGCATGGGAAGGTTTTCAGTGATGCAAAGGGTGAGGTAAGTCGTGGTCTGGAGATTGTCGAATTTGCCTGTGGTATTCCACAGTTATTGAAAACCAGTTTCACCGACAACATTGGTGGTGGAATCGACAACTGGAATCTGCGGCAGCCGCTAGGCGTCACAGTTGGCATCACCCCATTCAATTTTCCCTTCATGGTGCCGATGTGGATGGCACCGGTGGCGCTGGCGACAGGCAATACCTTCATCCTGAAACCATCTGAAAGAGATCCTGCTCCGTCATTGATGGTTGCGGACTTATTGAAACAGGCTGGTTTGCCTGACGGCGTCTTCAATGTATTGCAAGGCGGGAAAGCGACGGTCGATGGTTTGTTGCAACATCCCGATGTACGCGCTGTTTCCTTCGTCGGTTCCACACCGATTGCTGAATATGTCTATCAAACGGGAGCTGCCCGGAAGGGGGCATATCCATTACGTGTCCAGGCGCTGGGCGGGGCAAAGAATCACCTGGTCGTGATGCCCGATGCCAATCTGGAACAGGCGGTGGATGCCTTGATAGGTGCGGCATACGGATCAGCAGGTGAAAGATGCATGGCGGTTTCCGTTG
Organism: Oxalicibacterium sp.; assembly: GCA_036519215.1. Taxonomy (GTDB): domain Bacteria; phylum Pseudomonadota; class Gammaproteobacteria; order Burkholderiales; family Burkholderiaceae_D; genus Oxalicibacterium. The sequence continues at coordinate 2,341 of DATDLO010000040.1, read as the reverse complement.
CGGTAGCCGTGGGCAATGCGGCGGATAGATTGGTGGAGGCGCTGATACCACGTGTGCAGAAATTGAAAATCGCAAATGGTATGGAACAGGATGCGGAAATGGGCCCTGTCATCACGGCAGAGCATAAGACCAGGATAGAGAAATATATCGAAGCCGGTGTTCGGTCTGGCGCGAATCTGCTGGTGGATGGTCGAGGCCTTCGCGTTTCCGGACATGAAAATGGATTCTTTCTGGGAGGGAGCCTGTTCGACCATGTGACACCGGATATGACTATTTACCAAGAGGAAATATTTGGCCCGGTACTTTGTGTTGTACGCGTCCCGGACCTTGCGGCTGCGATCGATCTCATCAACGCCCATGAATTCGGAAATGGCGTATCCCTGTTTACCTCTGACGGAAATACCTCCCGGGAATTTTCCCGACGGATAGAGGTGGGAATGGTTGGCATCAATGTACCGATCCCGGTACCGATGGCCTGGCATTCTTTTGGCGGGTGGAAACGATCGATGTTTGGTGATGTGCATGCCTATGGGGAAGAGGGGGTTCGTTTCTACACGCGATACAAATCCATCATGCAGCGTTGGCCGGAATCTCTGAACAAGGGCGCCGAGTTCGCAATGCCGACAAACAAATAAAGCGATGTTTCACGTGAAACACTGATTCGGCGGAAAGATGGATTATCTGATTTTGGCAATCGCTGCTTTTGCCGCAGGTCTGATTGATGCCGTTGTCGGTGGCGGGGGATTGATCCAGCTGCCGGCCTTATTTTCGGTTTTTCCCAATACAGCGCCGGCGACCTTGTTGGGAACGAACAAGCTTTCGGGTGTGTGGGGAACGACTGCAGCTGCGGCAGGATTCGCGCGCAAGGTAAAAGTACGATGGAGTACGGCGGTGCCGGCAGCATTTGCCGCATTCGTGTTGTCCTTCTTCGGCGCCTTTACCGTCACGCATATTCCTGCGGATTTTATTCGCAAGCTCCTGCCGTTCATCCTGATCGCCATTGCAATCTATACCTTCCGAAAAAAGGATTTCGGCAGTATTCATGCGCCGCTACATACCGGCGGAAAAGAACGCGTCATGGCGGTAATCATTGGCGGCAGCATCGGCTTCTACGACGGATTCTTCGGGCCTGGAACAGGTAGCTTCCTCGTATTCCTGTTTGTGCGGTTTTTCGGCTTCGATTTCCTTGGCGCTTCCGCCGCTGCCAAGGTTGTCAATGTGGCCTGCAATACTGCCGCGCTGCTATGGTTCGGTTATAGCGGACACTTGTTGTGGCAACTGGGTTTGATGATGGCGGTTTGTAATGTCCTGGGTTCGTTGACCGGTATCCGATTGGCTGTACGGCATGGGTCGGGTTTTGTTCGCAAACTGTTTTTGATCGTGGTCGGCGTGTTGATTTGCAAGACCTTGTATGACGGCTTTTTCCGTTGATTCACTGTTTCACGTGAAACACGCCTACGCATGTGTGAGCTGAATTGTTTCAAAACAGGTGTAACGGGCGAAATAAAATCAAAAAGACCTTATAATCTCGCCTCTGCTTAGTTGCCTCATTAACTGTCTCACTTAACGTCTCATCGAGGCGCACCATGATTTTTCCTGACAAATTCGACGTGATTGTTATCGGTGGCGGCCATGCCGGTACCGAGGCTGCGTTGGCATCTGCCCGTATGGGGCAGGCCACGTTGCTGCTGACGCATAACATCGAAACCCTCGGCCAGATGTCGTGCAATCCATCGATCGGCGGTATAGGCAAAGGGCATCTGGTCAAGGAAGTTGATGCGATGGGTGGCGCCATGGCGATCGCCACCGATGAGGCGGGTATTCAGTTTCGTATTCTGAACTCGTCAAAAGGCCCGGCCGTCCGTGCCACGCGCGCGCAAGCCGACCGCCTTCTCTATAAACAGGCAATCCGTTCGCGTCTGGAGAATCAGCCCAATCTGTGGCTTTTCCAGCAAGCTGTGGACGACCTGATTGTCGACGGCGATCGCGTAGTCGGCGCCGTGACGCAGGTTGGCGTCAAGTTCATGGCTGGTGCCGTGGTGCTGACAGCGGGGACTTTCCTCGACGGGAAAATCCACGTTGGCTTGAATAATTACTCTGGTGGTCGTGCCGGTGATCCGCCGGCGGTATCGCTGTCTGCGCGCCTCAAGGACTTGCAGTTGCCGCAGGGGCGCCTGAAAACCGGCACGCCGCCGCGCATCGACGGTCGCACGATCGACTTCTCTGTCATGGAGGAGCAACCGGGCGACCTGAATCCTGTGCCGGTATTTTCAGTCATGGGTTCGGCAGCCATGCACCCGCGGCAGATGCCGTGCTGGGTCACGCACACCAACGAACAGAC
>DATDLO010000039.1:0-7767 GCA_036519215.1 Oxalicibacterium sp. | reverse complement strand
ATCCCGCCGCCCCGACCATGAAAAAAGAAAGGGTCACGCTTGCGTGACCCTTTTGCTTTTCCGGCATCGTGCCCGTACGGCTGGCGACACCGTCTGTTCTTCTCACTACTCCATCAGCATCACTTCAATAACTCCAGAATTTCCGTCAGCTCCTGACGAATCGCCGTCAGCTGCGCACTATCTCTGCTGTCGTCACACTCACCGTCATCACCTGCACGTTCTTCCAGAATTCGGCTGTCCAGCTTGTTGCGCGCACCGCTGATGGTGAACCCCTGTTCGTACAACAGTTCGCGTATGCGACGAATCAACAGCACTTCATGATGCTGGTAATAACGACGGTTGCCGCGGCGCTTGACCGGCTTCAGCTGCGTGAACTCCTGCTCCCAGTAACGCAGTACATGCGGCTTGACGCCGCACAATTCACTGACCTCGCCGATCGTGAAGTAACGCTTCGCGGGAATTGGCGGCAACGCGACCAATTCAGGTTTGTTGATCCGTTCGTTCATTTAATCAGGCTGTCAATCAGACTGCGAATTGGCGATGAATCAGGGCTATGAATTAGAGCCATGGATCAAGCCGTACGTGCGGCGGACTGTTGGCTTGCGTCCTCGACCATCACCTTGAGCTTCTGGCTTGCATGAAAAGTGACGACGCGGCGTGCCGTGATCGGAATTTCCTCACCGGTTTTCGGATTGCGTCCCGGACGTTGCGGCTTGTCGCGTAATTGGAAATTGCCGAAACCGGACAGTTTGACCGATTCGCCGCGCTCCAGCGCATTGCGGATTTCATCGAAAAAGGTTTCGACCATATCCTTGGCTTCGCGCTTGTTCAGACCAACCTGTTCGAACAACAGCTCGGCCAGTTCGGCCTTGGTCAGCGTGGGCAAGTCTTTTTCCGCTTGAGACCGGACCTTGGCCTCCAGCATGGCACGGTCAAGATCGGCAGCAAGCACGGACTGAAGTTCGGCGGAATTCACGTCATTCATGGTTGTTGTTCCCCGCATGTTCAGGCACGCAATCTGGCGCCATGATGTTTGCCCGCAACGGCGACGAAAGCGGCCATCGCAGCATCGACCTGATCGTCCTGCAGGGTCGATTGAGTATCTTGCAAGGTGAAACGGAAAGCAAGGCTTTTTTCGTCTTGCTCCAGTCCTTTCCCGCGATATTCGTCAAATAAAACAATCACTTGCAAAATATTGCAAGCAGGATTTGTTTTCTTTTCAACAACGAATGAATCGATCAACGTCTGCATTTGCACGTCCTGCTTGACGACCAATGCCAAGTCGCGCGTCACGGCCGGGAATTTCGAGATTTCCTTGTAGGCCGGTACGTCGACGCGTTGCAACGCTGTCGCATCGACTTCGAACAGCACTGGTGCCAGCGGCAAATCGTATTTCTGCTGCCAACGCGGATGCAGTTCGCCGATGAAGCCGACCTCGACACCATCGACCAGTACACTGGCCGAGCGACCCGGATGCAGCGCCGGATGTGCCAGACGGGTAAAGACTGGCTTTTTCGGCGCAAACAAGGCTTCCAGATCGGCCTTCACGTCAAAATAATCGACGTTGCGCGTCGACTGTCCCCACTGCTCGTCCGCTGCCGGACCGTAGGCGATCGCGGCCACGCGCTTCGGCTGGTCGAAGCCAGCCACAGACAACGGGCCATCTACGCTCTCATTGTTGCGCAGATAAATGGCACCAATTTCGAACAAGCGGATGCGGCCGACCTTGCGATTCAGGTTGTAACGCACGTTTGCCACCAGATTGCCGATCATCGTGGAGCGCATCACGCTCATCTGGCTGGCAATCGGATTCAGCAGTTTGATCGGATTCGCGTTATCGGCGAAATCTGCTTCCCATGCCTGCTCGACGAAACTGAAATTGACGACTTCCTGATAGTCCAGATCGGCCAACTGGCGGCGGATCGTGAACGGCGAACGCGTGTTCTCCGGTGCGATGCGCATCGTATTGGCCGCAATCGGCGGTAACGCCGGAATGTTCTCGAAACCATAGACACGCGCGATTTCCTCGATCAGGTCTTCCTCGATCTCGATATCGAAGCGATACGATGGCGGCGTCACCGAGAACACGCCATCCTGCTGCGTAAACGTCAGGCCAAGTCGCGTGAAGATGTCAGCGAGCTGCGCGTCGTCCAATGCCACGCCGATAACCTTCGCCGCGCGTGCAGTGCGCACACTGACTGGCTCGCGCTTCGGCAGGTTGACGACATGATCGTCAATCGGGCCGACCACGGTCTGGCCCTGTACGCCGCAAATCTCGACGATCAGCGACGTGATGCGTTCAATGTGTTCAACCGTGGTCGCGAAATCGACACCTCGCTCGAAACGATGCGCCGCATCGGTCGAAAAATTGAAACGGCGCGCGCGTCCCTGGATTGCCTGCGGATGCCAGAATGCGGCTTCCAGATAGATGTTCTGCGTATCGAGCGAAACCGCCGTCGCATCGCCGCCCATGACGCCGGCCAGCGCTTCCGCCCCCTTGTCGTCCGCAACCACGCCGATCCATTCGTCGAGATCGACCGTATTGCCGTTCAACAGCTTCAGCGATTCGCCCTTTTTGCCCCAGCGGATATCGAGGCCGCCGTGGATCTTGTCAAGATCGAACACGTGCGTCGGACGCCCCAGTTCCAGCATCACATAGTTGGAAATATCCACCAACGCTGAAATCGAACGCTGGCCGCTACGCTCAAGCCGCTGCTTCATCCATTGCGGCGTCGCCGCCTTTGCATTCAGGCCGCGGATCACGCGTCCCGAGAAACGGCCGCACAGATCCGGTGCCGACACCTTGACCGGCAACACCTCGTTGATCGTCGCAGCAATGACCGGATAAGTCGGTGCCTTCAGTTGTGAACCGGTCAGCGCCGACACTTCACGCGCCACGCCGAGTACCGACAGGCAATCGGCCTTGTTCGGCGTCAGCTTGATCGTGAACTTCAGATCGTTCAGCTGAAAATAATCGCGAAAATTCTGGCCGACCGGTGCATCCGACGGCAGATCCAGCAAGCCGCCCTCTTCGTCCGGCAGACCAAGCTCCTTCGCCGAGCACAGCATGCCCTGCGATTCGACACCGCGCAGCTTGCCGAGCTTGATGTTGAACGGCTTGCCATCCGCCCCCGGCGGCAGCACCGCGCCGACCGTCGCGCAGGCGACCTTCATGCCGGTACGCACGTTCGGCGCACCACAGACGATGTTCAGCAGCGTTCCGGTGCCGGCATCGACCTGGCAAATGCGCAGACGATCCGCATCGGGATGCTTGACGACGTCACGCACCTCGGCCACAACCACACCGGTGAACGGCGGCGCGACCGGCTCGACTTCCTCGACCTCCAGTCCCGACATCGTCAACAAATGCGCAAGCTCGTCCGAAGTCATGTTCGGATCGACCATCGTACGCAGCCAGCTTTCGGAAAATTGCATGATTAAAACCCTATGCCACAGACTTCACAAAACGGGAGCGCCGGCGCCACGCGCACAGCGCAGATCGCCATCAGTTGAATTGCTTCAGGAAACGCAGATCGCCTTCATAGAACAGGCGCAGATCGTTAATGCCGTAACGCAGCATCGTCAGGCGTTCGAGGCCGGAGCCGAAGGCAAAGCCGATGAACTGCTCGGGATCGAAGCCCATATTGCGCAGCACCGTCGGATGCACCTGGCCGGCGCCGGAGACCTCTAGCCAGCGGCCTTTCAGCGGTCCGCTACCGAAGGCAATGTCGATCTCGGCCGACGGCTCGGTGAACGGGAAGTAGGACGGGCGGAAACGCACCTGCAGGTCGTCGGTCTCAAAGAAAGCGCGCACGAAATTCAGATAGACGCCTTTCAGGTCGGCGAAGCTGACATTCTCGTCGATCCACAGGCCCTCGACCTGATGGAACATCGGCGAATGTGTCGCATCGCTATCGACACGGTAAGTGCGACCCGGCGCAATCACGCGGATCGGCGGCTTGTTCATGCGCGCATAGCGCACCTGCATCGGACTGGTATGCGTGCGCAGCAGCAGCGGCTTGCCCAGCGTGTCCTTGTCTTCGATATAGAAAGTGTCCTGCATCGAGCGCGCCGGATGGTTTTCCGGGCTGTTCAATGCGGTGAAATTGGTCCAGTCGTTTTCGATCTCCGGGCCGTCGGCAACGTCGAAGCCGATCGAGCCAAAAATCTCCTCGACACGCTGCCACGTGCGCATCACCGGATGAATGCCGCCGGTACCGCGACCGCGACCTGGCAGCGTGACGTCGATCGCCTCCGCATTGAGGCGCGCTTCCATCTGCGCATTCGACAATGCATCGCGGCGTGCGGTCAGCGCGGCCTCGATTTTTTCCTTGGCGGCATTGATGACGGCGCCTTGCGTTTTGCGTTCCTCGGGCGCCAGCTTGCCGAGGCTTTTCATCTGCTCGGTAATCTGGCCGGTCTTGCCGAGATATTTGGCTTTCGCGTTTTCCAGCGCGGCGGCATCGGCAGCTGCCGAGAAATCGGCCTGCGCCTGGGTGACGAGTTGATCTAGGGAATTCATGCGGCTTGTTTTCGTTCTTGAATGGAGACCGGAAGGCGGATGGGAACGTAAAAACAAAAGCGGGACACAGGTATGACCTCTGCCCCGCTCGGATTTGGCTACGCCGTCATGCAACGGCGTACGCGATCACAACACTCAAGCAGCGATGTTTGCTTTCACCTGATTGACGATCGCGGCGAACGCCGGCTTGTCCATGACAGCCATGTCTGCCAGCACCTTGCGATCGAGTTCGATCGAAGCGCGCTTCAGGCCATTCATGAACTTGCTGTAGGTCAGGCCGTGCTCACGCGTTGCCGCGTTGATACGGGTGATCCACAGTGCGCGGAATACGCGCTTCTTGTTACGGCGATCGCGGTAGGCATACTGGCCTGCACGCATGACCGCCTGCTTGGCGATGCGATAGACCTTGCTGCGGCGACCACGGTAGCCTTTGGCTTGGTCGAGAACTTTCTTGTGACGGGCGCGTGCGGTAACCCCACGTTTGACTCTAGGCATGATTGCTCCTTAGGTGAGGTTAAGCGGACGGCATCATCGCGCGAACGGAATTCAGGTTGGTGTCATGGACACCGACCGCACCGCGCAATTGACGTTTGTTCTTGGTGGTTTTCTTGGTCAGGATGTGGCGCTTGAACGCTTGACCGCGCTTGACGGTACCACCCGGACGGACACGAAAGCGCTTTTTGGCGCTGCTTTTCGTTTTCATTTTAGGCATGACACACTCTGTCCTTTTAGAGACAGTTCCATTTTATATGATTGCAGGTGGCAACAATTTCGTTGCACTTGGATGCCTGCTTTCACTTGTTATGCAACGAAATGAACCGTTGCCTTCTACCTGCCTGCCGCCGAAACGGCAAACCGGTGAATCTTATTTTTTCTTCTTCGGCGCCAGAACCATGATCATCTGGCGGCCTTCCATCTTGGGAAACTGCTCGACCTGACCATACGGTTCCAAGTCGGCCTTCAGTCGCTCCAGCATCCGCATACCGATGTCCTGGTGTGCCATTTCACGGCCGCGGAAACGCAACGTAATCTTCGTCTTGTCGCCTTCTTCCAGGAATTTCGTCAGATTGCGCAGCTTGATGGTGTAATCGCCATCATCGGTACCCGGGCGGAACTTCACTTCCTTGACCTGGATGACCTTTTGCTTCAGCTTGGCCTCGTGCGCCTTCTTCTGTTCCTGGTACTTGAACTTGCCGTAATCCATCAGGCGGGCAACCGGCGGTTGCGCAGTCGGTGCAATTTCCACCAGATCCACATTAGCCTCTTCCGCCAGCCGGAAGGCCTCTGCCAGGCTCACGATACCGAGCGGCTCGTTCTCCACACCGGAAAGGCGCAATTCAGGCGCCGTGATTTCACCGTTGATACGATGCGACTTGTCAGTAGCTATTGCAGTTTCCTTTAAAAATCAAATAATTAAGCCGTGCTCTTGCGCTGTGGGTTTCCCCTTCAGGCTTTGGTTTCCACCTCGGTCTTGAGGCGATCCACCAATTGGTCGACAGGCATCACGCCCAGATCGACATTGCCCCGCGCTCGCACGGCCACTGTACCTGCGTCCCGCTCTTTGTCGCCGATCACGATGATGTACGGCAGCTTCTGAACGGAATGCTCGCGTATTTTATAGGTAATTTTCTCGTTGCGCAAATCCAGGTGCACCCTAAACCCTTGTTTTTTCAGGTTTTGTGCAACAGCCTGTGCATATTCCGCCTGCCCATCCGAAATGTTCAGCACGGCAATCTGTACCGGCGCCAGCCACAGCGGCAGCGCGCCGGCGTAATTTTCGATCAACATGCCGATAAAGCGTTCGAGCGAACCGAGAATCGCGCGATGCAGCATGACCGGCACCTTCTTGGTGTTGTCTTCCGCGACATATTCGGCGCCCAGACGCGACGGCATCGAGAAATCAACCTGGATCGTGCCACATTGCCACATACGGCCGATCGCATCCTTCAACGTATATTCGATCTTCGGACCGTAGAAAGCGCCTTCTCCCGGTGAAATTTCGTACGGATAACCCGAACGGTCGAGCGATGCGATCAGTGCCTGCTCGGCCTTGTCCCATAATTCGTCGGACCCGACACGTTTCTCTGGACGCGTTGCCACTTTGTAAATCACGTCGGTGAAACCGAAATCGCGATAGACATTTTGCAACAATGCCGTAAAGGCAACACATTCATCCAGAATCTGGTCTTCCGTACAGAAAATGTGGCCATCATCCTGCGTGAAACCGCGCACGCGCATCATGCCGTGCAGCGAACCGGACGGCTCGTTGCGATGGCACTGGCCGAATTCGCCGTAACGCAACGGCAGTTCACGATACGAACGCAGATCCGAATTGAAAATCTGCAAATGACCCGGACAGTTCATCGGCTTCAGTGCATAGGCACGATTTTCCGATTCCGTGGTGAACATGTTTTCCTTGTAGTTCTCCCAGTGCCCGGATTTTTCCCACAGGCTGCGATCGAGAATCTGCGGCGCCTTCACTTCCTGATAGCCGTTGTCCTGGTAAACGCGGCGCATGTACTGCTCGACCTGCTGCCACAACGTCCAGCCTTTCGGATGCCAGAAAATCAGGCCCGGCGCCTCGTCCTGGAAGTGGAACAGATCCAGTTGGCGGCCCAGTTTGCGATGATCCCGCTTCTCGGCCTCTTCCAACATGTGCAGATAGGCTTCCTGCTCTTCCTTCTTCGCCCATGCGGTGCCGTAGATGCGCTGCAGCATCTCGTTCTTCGAATCGCCGCGCCAGTAGGCACCGGCCAGTTTCATCAGCTTGAACACCTTCAGCTTGCCGGTGGATGGCACGTGCGGGCCGCGGCACAGATCGGTGAATTTTCCTTCGGTGTACAGCGACACATCCTCGTTGGCCGGAATCGATGCAATGATTTCCGCCTTGTAGTGCTCGCCGATGGATTTGAAATAGGTGACCGCGTCGTCGCGCGGCAAAACCTTGCGCGTGACCGGCTCGTCCTTCTTGGCCAGCTCGGCCATTTTCTTTTCGATCGCCTGCAAGTCTTCCGGCGTGAACGGGCGCTTGTACGAAAAGTCGTAGTAGAAACCGTTGTCGATCACCGGACCGATCGTCACCTGCGCATCGGGAAACAATTCCTTGACCGCATACGCCAGCAGGTGCGCGGTCGAATGGCGGATCACGTCGACGCCTTCGGCATCCTTGTCGGTGATGATGGACAGATCGCTATCCTTGTCGATCAGATACGAGGTGTCGACGACTTTGCCATCGACCTTGCCTG
>DATDLO010000038.1:0-2237 GCA_036519215.1 Oxalicibacterium sp. | reverse complement strand
AGGGCGGTATCGGCGCCTCGCTGGGCAACATGGCCGAAGACAACTGGTATTGGCACATGTTCGACACGATCAAGGGTTCGGACTATCTGGGAGACCAGGACGCCATCGAATTCATGTGCCGCGAAGCGCCGCGCGTCGTCTACGAGCTCGAACATTTCGGCATGCCGTTCGACCGCAATGCGGACGGTACAATCTACCAGCGTCCATTCGGTGGCCACACGGCCAATTTCGGCGAGAAGCCGGTGCAGCGTGCCTGCGCTGCAGCCGACCGTACCGGGCACGCGATGCTGCATACGCTGTACCAGCGCAATGTCCGCGCGCATACGCATTTCTTCGTCGAATGGATGGCGATCGACTTGATGCGGGACCATGATGGTGACGTCATTGGCGTCGTCGCGCTGGAAATGGAAACCGGGGAAGTCATGATCCTGCAGGCGAAGACCACGCTGCTGGCTACCGGCGGCGCCGGCCGTATCTGGGCTGCATCGACCAACGCCTTCATAAATACCGGCGATGGCATGGGCATGGCGGCGCGCGCCGGCCTGCCGCTGGAAGACATGGAATTCTGGCAATTCCATCCGACTGGCGTGGCTGGCGCCGGCGTGCTGATTACCGAAGGCGTGCGCGGCGAGGGCGGTATTCTCGTCAACAGCGAGGGTGAGCGTTTCATGGAACGCTATGCGCCGACGCTGAAGGATCTGGCGCCGCGCGACTTCGTCTCGCGTTCGATGGATCAGGAAATCAAGGAAGGTCGCGGCGTCGGTCCACACAAGGATCACGTGCTGCTGGATCTGCGCCACATCGGCGCCGAGACGATTCAGAAGCGTCTGCCGTCGATCCTGGAAATCGCACGCAAGTTCGCCAACGTCGATGCCACGCGCGAACCGATTCCGGTGGTGCCGACGATTCATTATCAGATGGGCGGCATTCCGACCAACATTCACGGCCAGGTGGTGGCGCCGCGCAACGGCAATCCAAATTCGGTCGTCAACGGACTCTACGCAGTGGGCGAGTGCGCCTGCGTATCGGTGCATGGTGCGAATCGTTTGGGTACCAATTCGCTGCTCGACCTGCTGGTGTTTGGCCGTGCTGCCGGCAACCACATCGTGCGCAGCAATCTGACGCGACGCGAACATATTCCGCTGCCGGCGGATGCCGCCGACCGCGCGCTGGAACGTCTGGCACGACTGGAAAGCAGCACTGGTTCCGAGCGCGTGCAGGACGTGGCCAACGATATCCGCTCGACTATGCAGCGTTACTGCGGTGTATTTCGTACCGACGAGTTGCTGCAAACCGGCGTGAAGAAGATCATGGAACTGGACGAGCGCCGCAAGCACGTGTCATTCAAGGACAAGTCGCGTGTTTTCAACACGGCTCGCATCGAGGCGCTGGAGTTGGACAACATGATCGAGACGGCGAAGGCGACCATCGTTGCCGCTGCAGCACGCAAGGAATCGCGCGGCGCGCATGCGCATCGCGATTATGAACAACGCGACGACGAGAACTGGCTCAAGCATTCGCTGTACTTTTCCGAAGACAATCATCTCGAATACAAGCCGGTCGTCACGCAACCGCTGACTGTCGACACCTTCAAGCCAAAACCTCGCACATTCTGAGGCAGCCAATATGGGACGCACTATCAGACTCCAGATTTACCGTTACGATCCGGACAAGGACGAAAAGCCTTACATGCAGGATGTAACGGTCGAACTGCATCCGCACGACAAGATGCTGCTCGATGCACTGCAGCGCATCAAGGCCGACGTCGACGATTCTCTTGCGTTACGCCGTTCGTGCCGCGAGGGCGTCTGCGGTTCGGATGCGATGAACATCAACGGCAAGAACGGGCTGGCCTGCATCACCAACCTGAACGACCTGACCGAACCGATCGTGCTGCGTCCGTTGCCGGGGTTGCCGGTCATCCGCGATTTGATCGTGGACATGACGCAGTTCTTCAAGCAGTACGATTCGATCAAGCCTTTTCTGATTAACGATACAATTGCGCCTGAAAAAGAGCGCCTGCAGATGCCGGCCGAGCGGGAAGAGCTCGATGGCCTGTACGAATGTATACTATGCGCCTGCTGTTCGACGTCCTGCCCATCCTTCTGGTGGAACCCTGACAAGTTCGTCGGACCTGCCGGCTTGCTCCAGGCCTACCGATTCCTTGCCGACAGCCGCGACCAGGCGACTAACGAGCGGCTGGACAACCTGGAGGATCCATACCGGCTGTTCCGCTG
>DATDLO010000037.1:0-4790 GCA_036519215.1 Oxalicibacterium sp. | reverse complement strand
TCAGCGCCGCATTTTTCGCGGTGCCGGCCGACGACTGGTTCAAACCCTGGCAATACAGCGACAACGCCGCTTTCGATTCGCCGAACCAGCGCGCGGCAGTCACGAGGTCGTCCTCGCTGATGCCGCAGGTATCGGCGACGAACTTCGGCGTGTAGTCGCGCACCGTACGCTTCAGTTCGGCGAAGCCTTCGGTATGCGCATCGATCCAGGCCGGATCGATCAGGTCTTCCCACAGGCAGATGTGTAGCATGCCGTTGAACAGCGCCACATCGGTACCCGGCAGGATGGGCAAAAACAGATCGGCGTCGCGCGCGGTATCGGTGCGGCGTGGATCGGCGACGATCACCTTCATTTCGGGCCGCGCCTTGCGCGCCGCTTCCAGCCGGCGGTACAGGATCGGATGCGCGTACGCCATGTTGGAGCCGACGATGAAAACGACGTCGGCCTGCTCGATATCTTCATAGCAGGCCGGCGGCGCATCGGCGCCCAGCGTCTGCTTGTAGCCGGCCACCGCGCTCGACATGCACAGGCGCGAATTGGTGTCGATGTTGTTGGTGCCGATCAGTCCTTTCGCCAGCTTGTTGAAGACGTAGTAATCCTCGGTCAGCAACTGGCCGGAAATATAGAAGCCGACGCTGTCCGGCCCGTGGACGGCGATCGTATCGGCAAATTTCTTCGCGAGAAAATCGAGTGTCGTATCCCAGCTCGACCGCTCGCGTTCCATCTCGCGCACGACGCGGATTTCGGGATGCAATGCGCGCGCCTGCTGCTGCAATGCATCGCGCGCAGTCAGGTGCAAGGTGCTGCCCTTGGTGCAAAGCCGCCCGAAATTGGCCGGATGATCCGGATCGCCGCGCACGCCGACGACCTGTTTGCCGTCGGTCTGCACGATGACACCGCAACCGACGCCGCAATAGCAGCAGGTCGCCTTGCTTTCCTTCAGCGCGACAGGAGCCGTCACATCGTTCATGCTGCGGCAAGCCCTTTCGCCGCATCGGACGGCGCATTCAGTTCGGCCATGTCCAGCGCCACGTCACCGTTTTCGACTTTCACGGCAAATTTCTGTGTGCAACCTTCATCCGGCGCCAGCGCACAGCCCGACTGCAACTCGATGTTCCAGTTGTGCAGCGGGCACGCCACGCGTTCGCCGAACACGATGCCCTGCGACAGCGGACCGCCCTTGTGCGGGCACTGGTCCAGCAGCGCAAACACCTTGTCCTCGCTGTTGCGAAAGATCGCGACATTCGGCTTGCCGGCGCGATTGACGACGCGCGCGCCCAGTACCGGGATGTCCTCGACGCGGCAGATGACTTTCCATTGATTCGACATGTTCTGTATTCCTTATTGATGCATTGGGTGCATTCGGTGCATTCGCGATCAGACCGACAGCGGCGTGAATTGACGGATATCGACATGCGCCTTCTCGGATTCATGCCACGGATCGACTTCGCCATCGAGCGCAAACAGCAGGCGTTCGTACAGCGCCTTGCGGTTCTCCGCATCGTCAAGCACCTGCTTCTTCACGTAATCGAGCCCGACGCGTGCCAGGTAATGCACGGTTCGTTCCAGGTACCAGCCCTCCTCGCGATACAACTGCAGGAAGGCGCCGGTGTATTCCAGCACTTCCTCGTGCGTCTTGACCTTCACGAAGAACTGCGCGACTTCGGTCTTGATGCCGCCGTTGCCGCCGACATACAGTTCCCAGCCGGAATCGACGCCGATCACGCCGACGTCCTTGATGCCTGCCTCGGCGCAGTTGCGCGGACAGCCGGAAACCGCCAGCTTGGTCTTGTGCGGCGTGTACATCAGCGCCAGCTGGCGTTCCAGTTCCTGCCCCATACGCGTCGAATCCTGCGTGCCGAAACGGCACCATTCGGAACCGACGCAGGTCTTCACCGTGCGCAAACCTTTTGCATAGCCGAGACCGGTCGGCATGCCAAGGTCGTGCCACACATCGCGCAGGTCTTCCTTCTTCACGCCCAGCAAATCGATGCGCTGGCCGCCCGTCACTTTCACGGTCGGGATCTGGTATTTGTCGACCACGTCGGCGATACGGCGCAGTTCGCTCGCATTCGTCTCGCCGCCCCACATGCGTGGAATCACCGAGAACGTGCCGTCCTTCTGGATGTTTCCGTGTGCGCGCTCGTTGATGAAGCGCGATTGCGGATCGTCGATCGCTTCCTTCGGCCACGTCGAGATCAGGTAATAGTTGATCGCCGGCCGGCAGCTGGAGCAGCCGTTCGGCGTGCGCCATTCCATGAATTCCATCGTGCCGGCCACCGTCAGCAGCTTGTTGGCCTTGATCGCATCGCGTACTTCCTGATGCGTGTGATCGGTACAGCCGCACATCGGCTTGACCTTGCTGGAAGCCGAATAATCGCCGCCGGCAGTCGCCATGATGATCTGCTCGACCAGGCCGGTGCACGAACCGCAGGACGCCGATGCCTTCGTATGCTTGCGAACGTCCTCGATCGTGAACAAACCTTTTTCCTTGATCGCTTTCACGATCGTGCCCTTGCACACGCCGTTGCAGCCGCAGACTTCGGCGGTGTCCGGCATCGCGGCCGCCTTGCTGAAACCTTCGTGGCCGGTATCGCCGGGACGGCTCAGGTTGGCTTCGCCGAACATCAGCGCATCGCGGATTTCGCCGATGTCCTTGCCTTCGCGCAGCATGTTGAAATACCAGCTGCCGTCGACGGTATCGCCATACAGGCAGGCACCGACCAGCTTGTTGTCGCGCAGCACCAGCTTCTTGTAGACGCCGCCGATCGGATCGGACAGCATGATTTCCTCGGTACCGTCGCCGCCGAGAAAATCGCCGGCCGAGAACAGATCGATGCCGGTGACCTTTAGCTTGGTCGACGTCACCGAACCCTGATAGCGGCCGATACCGAAGTTCGCCAGATGGTTCGCGCACACCTTCGCCATTTCGAACAGCGGCGCAACCAGGCCGTAGGCCGTGCCGCGATGGTTGACGCATTCGCCGACTGCATAGATGCGCGGATCGAAAGTCTGCATCGTGTCGTTGACGACGATGCCGCGATTGCAATGGATGCCGGCCGATTCGGCCAGCGCGGTATTCGGGCGGATGCCGACCGCCATCACGACCAGATCGGCCGGGATTTCGCTGCCGTCGGAAAAGCGGATTGCCTTCACGCGGCCGCTGTCATCACCGACCAGTTCCTGCGTATTTTTCCCGAGCAGGAAAGCCAGGCCGCGATCTTCCAGCGACTTCTGCAGCATCCTGCCGGCGGTCGGATCGAGCTGGCGCTCCATCAGCGTATCCGGCAGATGCACGACGGCGACGTCCATGCCGCGCAGCTTCAAGCCGTTGGCCGCTTCCAGCCCCAGCAGGCCGCCGCCGATGACGACTGCGTGCTTGTATTTGGTTGCCGCATCGATCATCGCGTTGGTGTCATAAATATCGCGATAGCCGATCACGCCGTCCAAGTCCTTGCCCGGCACCGGCAGCATGAACGGATTGGAACCGGTCGCCAGCAGCAGGCGATCGTATTCGGCCGTCGTGCCGTCGTCGGCGATGACGACGCGCTTGACGCGGTCGATGGTCGCGATCTTCTTGCCGAGGTGCAGCGTGATGCCGTTCTCTTTGTACCAGTCGACATCGTTCAGCATGATGTCCTGGATCGTCTGCTCGCCGGCCAGTACCGGCGACAGCAGGATGCGGTTGTAGTTGGCATACGGCTCGGCGCCGAACACGGTGATCTCATATAGATCGGGCGCCAGCTTCAGCAATTCCTCCAGCGTGCGTACGCCCGCCATCCCGTTGCCGACCATGACCAGTTTCATTTTTTTCATTGCTGCATCTCACAGAAGAGTTGTTCCCGAATCTAAATAAGCAAAACAGATGCCAGTTCTGTTTCTGCACGCTTTGCGATGCGTCTTGCACCCTCTGCGTTGGCGATGCACCAATTAATCTGCAAATCCCTCTCCTTTTGCACCTCGCCTGCACCCAACGGGTGCATCGCCAGAAAATTTGGTGCGCGCCCCTGGCCTTTTCCTCTTCCGCGTTCGAAAAATGCCCCTTCATATAAATGGCATAGCAATTGCATATTCAGCGCCGTCACCCATTTCACCAATACGAGCACATATGCAAAAGTCATCATTCTGGAAAGCAGGCCATACGCCGACACTGCTTTCCGCCTTCTTCTATTTCGATCTCAGCTTCATGGTCTGGGTCATCCTCGGCCCGCTGGCGGTACAGATCGCAGCCGACATCGGCCTGACACCGGCGCAAAAGGGATTGATGGTGGCCACGCCGTTGCTGGCCGGCGCATTGCTGCGCATCGTGATGGGCGTGCTGGTCGATCATCTGCAACCGAAGAAGGCCGGCGCAATCGGCCAGCTGATCGTGATGGCCGGCCTGCTCTGGGCATGGCTCGGCGATCTGCATCACTATCATTCGGTGCTGGTGCTGGGCATCATCCTCGGCGTCGCAGGTGCGGCGTTCTCCGTCGCGCTGCCGTTGGCGTCGCGCTGGTATCCGCCGGAACATCAGGGCATGGCGCTGGGTATCGCCGGCGCCGGCAATTCGGGAACGGCGCTGGCCGCGCTATTCGCGCCTTCGCTGGCATTGATGTTCGGCTGGCAGGACGTATTCGGCCTGTGCCTGATTCCGCTCGGCGTCGCGTTTGCCGTCTACCTGATCTTCGCCAAGGACGCGCCCTCCGCGCCGCCGCCGAAATCGCTGGTCGCTTACCTGCAGGTGCTGAAGGATCGCGACGCCTGGTGGTTCATGTTCTTCTATAGCGTGACCTTCGGCGGTTTTTCCG
>DATDLO010000036.1:0-7093 GCA_036519215.1 Oxalicibacterium sp. | reverse complement strand
CGATGCATCGGCGACATGCAGCCAGCGTTGCGCACCGCCCCACTCGATCAATTGCTCGCCGGCGAGGTTCAGCGACGGCGCCACCGACGGCACCGACAGCCGCCACAACGCGCCGGGACGATCGAAATAGGCATTGCGCTGCTCACGCAACGCCAGCCAGAAATCCGTTGCATCCGGCATCTCTTCGCCGCCAATCGCAGCACGTGCCGCAACGATTGCCGCCTGCGCACCGGACAGGCGCACCGCCAGCGCGCCGCCGCACCAGGCGCTAGCCGAAATCGGCAACGGCTTGCCGCCCCATTCGTTCACACGGCGAATCGCTTCTTCTTCCGTCAGTTGCAGGCGCAATGTGGTTTCCGCCACCGGACGCGGCAACACTTTCAGCGAGACTTCCAGGATCAGGCCCAGCATGCCAAGCGAACCCGCCAGCAGGCGCGAGACATCGTAGCCGGCCACATTCTTCATCACCTGTCCGCCGAACTGCAGCAGTTCGCCCTTGCCGTCCATCAGCGCCGCACCCAGGACGAAATCGCGCACTGCGCCGACAGCCACGCGGCGCGGCCCCGAAAGCCCTGCCGCCACCATGCCGCCGACCGTCGCGCCGGCGCCGAAATGCGGCGGCTCGAAGGCCAGCATCTGGTTCTGTGCGGCCAGCGTCTGTTCGACGTCCGTCAGCTTCGTACCGGCACGCACGGTGACGACCAGCTCGGTCGGATCGTAATTGACGATACCGGCATAGGTACGCGTATCCAGCACATCGCCGGTCGGTTGACGGCCATACCAGTCCTTGCTGCCGCCGCCACGAATGCGTAACGGCTGGTTGCGGCTGGCGGCCAGGATCTGGTCGCGAAATTGGGCGAGTATCTGTTCCATCGATTGATAAGTGAAATCAGAAGCGTGGCAGATCGGGGAACTTCAGCATGCCGCGACGCACATGCATCTTTCCGTATTCGGCGCAGCGTTGCAGCGTCGGAATGGCCTTGTCCGGATTCAGCAGACGCGGCGGATCGAAGGCCGCCTTGACACCGAAGAAGACATCCATTTCCGCGCGCGAAAACTGCACACACATCTGGTTGATTTTTTCGAGGCCGACACCGTGCTCGCCGGTGATCGTGCCGCCGACGGCGACGCACATTTCCAGAATCTCGGCACCGAACAGTTCGGCGCGATGAAATTCGTCGGCGATGTTGGCATCGAACAGAATCAGCGGATGCAGATTGCCGTCGCCGGCATGGAAGACGTTCGCGCAGCGCAAACCGTACTTCTCTTCCATCTTCTGGATGCCAAGCAGCACTTCCGCCAGCGCACGGCGCGGAATCGTGCCGTCGATGCAGTAGTAGTCCGGCGAAATGCGACCGGCAGCAGGAAACGCGTTCTTGCGGCCCGACCAGAATTTCAGTCGCTCGGCTTCGTCGCGCGATACCGAGATCGCCGTCGCGCCGGATGCTTCGAGCACGGCGATCATGCGCGCGATTTCCTCGTCGACTTCTTCCGGGATGCCGTCCGATTCGCACAGCAGCAAGGCTTCGGCATCGATGTCGTATCCGGCCTTCACGAACGGCTCGACCATCCGCGACGATGTCTTGTCCATCATCTCCAGCCCGGCCGGAATGATGCCGGCAGCGATCACCTTCGCCACGGCATCGCCACCACGCGCAACATCGTCGAACGATGCGAGGATCACGCGCGCCTGTTGCGGTTTCGGGATCAGCTTGACCGTGACTTCGGTCACCACGCCGAGCATGCCTTCCGAGCCGATGAAGACAGCCAGCAGATCAAGGCCTGGCGCATCGAGCGCGGTGCCGCCGAGTTCGACGACATCGCCTTCGATCGTCACCATGCGCACGCGCATCACGTTGTGCACGGTCAACCCGTACTTGAGACAATGCACGCCGCCGGAATTTTCCGCAACGTTGCCGCCGATCGAACAGGCGATCTGCGACGACGGATCGGGTGCGTAATACAAACCCAGCGGCGCAACCGCTTCCGAGATCGCCAGATTGCGCACGCCCGGCTGCACGACCGCGGTACGTGAATAGAGGTCCATCGAAAGGATGCGGTTCATGCGCGCCGTCGACAGCACGACACCATCGGCGATCGGCATCGCACCGCCCGAGAGTCCGGTGCCTGCGCCGCGCGGCACGATCTTCACCTGCAGCGCATTGCACACCTTTAGCGCAGCGACCACCTGCTCTTCGCTCTCAGGCAAAACCACGACCATCGGCAGCCTGCTGTAGGCAGCCAGTCCGTCGCACTCGTAGGGGCGCGTATCTTCTTCGTCGAACAGCACGCTGCGTTCCGGCAGAACGGCACGCAACGCGTCGACGACGGTGCGTTGATATTCGGCAGTGAAGGATGGAGCTGAAATGGCGTTCATGACGATGCGATGTTGTGCGCGTTGCAACCGCGGCGCGCAACCTTGCGCACCGTTATTCGACGGAACTAGAGTGTAACGACGGCACCATCGCGTGCGAGTGAAAAATATTCAACTCATGGAATGCCGGAATCGGCACTGCCGCGCCGTATTGGGTATTGGGCATCAGGCGCGGCAGAAAGGAGGGAGGCCTGCGGAGATAACTACTTCAGTCGTTGCGTGATGAAGCGGCCTTTCATCCAGTCGAGCATCGCTGCCACTTCGGGCCGGTCGCGCGCATTGCGTTCGTAGACCAGATAGTAGGCATGCTGCGGTGTGGCAAGCTTGATATCGAACAGCGGCACCATCTCGCCCTTGCGGATCATCTCGCTGGCGAAATGACCGCGCGCCAATGCGACACCGTAGCCGTGGCGCACCGCTTCCAGCAGCAGGCCGAGATCGTCGAAACGCAAGCCGTTCGCCGGTTCCGGCCAATCGAGGCCGGCTGCATCGAACCACGATTGCCACGGCTCCAGCGCAGAACGCAGCAATTGCGCCTTCTTCAGATCGGCCGGCTTTTCCAAGCCACCGATCTTTTCCAGATACGCCGGACTGGCCACCGGGAACACCGGTTCTTCGAAGAGCTTTTCCGTCACCATGTCCGGATACTTGCCGGCGCCAAAACGCACCTCGACGTCGGTTTCGGACAAGCTCATGTCGTACAGCGGCACCGACAGATAGGTTTCGATCGTCACGTCCGGTTGCTGCGCCATGAATTCGTGCAGATGCGGCAGGAACAGATAGCGTGCGAACGTCGGCGGCACCGTCACCTTGACGCGCGGTTGCGCCGGCGCATTTCGATACGGCAGCGGAAATTCGGCCAGCGAACGCAGCGCGTCGCGAACCACATCCAGATAGCGTCGACCGAATTCGGTCAGGCTGACGCTGCGGCCATCGCGCACGAACAGGCGTTCGCCGACGAATTCTTCCAGCAGGCGGATACGATGCGAAAAGGCCGATGGCGTGATGCACAACTCTTCAGCGGCGATCGCGAACGAACCGTGGCGTGCCGCCGCCTCGAATGCGGAAAGAGCGTGAACGGGAGGAAGTCTGATGGCCATTGCATCCTGCGTTAGTGGTTAATTACAGGATTTTACCGGTTCGGCGGCAATATCGTTCTGCGTCCCGGTTTTGCAGTCGGATTCTCTCGCTTCAGATACTCATCCACGCGGACGATAGAGCAGATTTTCCGGCGGCTTTCCAGCAGTTTTCCCGTATCCTCGCATTCTCTGCAACCAACTCCACTGCATCATGGGAAACCGACTTTCAAAGATCGCCACACGGACTGGCGATGACGGCACGACCGGCCTGGGCGACGGCAGCCGCACCGGCAAGGATGCCTTGCGCGTACAGGCGATGGGGGACGTGGACGAACTGAATTCGCATGTCGGCCTGCTGTTGTGCGAAGAGCTGCCATCTGCATTGCGCGAGGAACTGGTGTCGATCCAGCACGATCTGTTCGATCTGGGCGGGGAACTGTGCATTCCCGGTTATGCGCTGATCGACGATGCGCATGTGGCACGGCTGGATGCGCTGCTGGCGAAGTACAACGCGGATCTGCCGCCGTTGAAGGAATTCATCCTACCGGCCGGATCACGGGCTGCTTCGCAGACGCATGTTTGCCGGACGGTTTGTCGGCGGGCCGAGCGGGTGGTTGTGGCTTTGGGGCGTGTTGAGACGTTGAACGATAATCCGCGGCGGTATTTGAATCGGTTGTCGGATTTGATGTTTGTGGTGGCAAGGGTGTTGAATCGGTTTGGGGGCGGTGGGGATGTGTTGTGGGAGCGGGAGAGGGAAAGATAGTCTTGCTTCTCTTGTTGCTGCTTGCTTGTAACAACAGCGTTGTTTCTCCGTAAGAAAATCCGTTGCCGGGGGTGGCCCGGCGGCCACCTTCTTTCTTTGCTTCGCCAAAGAAAGAAGGCAAAGAAAGGCGACCGCAAGACGTTGCCCGCTTCGCGGGTTCCCAAGGCTGGCGATGATCAGCCGGGGACGCAAACCAACTCGCTTCGCTCAAACATGTTTGCGCCCTTTATCCGTCTGACCATCGCCAACCTTGGCAACGTCCCAGCGGGAGAAAGCACCAATCCTCGCCTACGGCATCGGGATTGGTTAAAAACAAAAACACCACTCGCATATTCGGGACGGCAATGCCGAAGGCGAGCCGTCCGGCAGTTCCCGCTGGGGCGCTGCCGGTTGGGCGATGCGGAAAATGGAAAAGAAACGGGCGTTGTCTGAGCGAAGCGAGTTTCGCCCGTTTCCCATTTTTCGTATTGCCCAACCGGGTACCCCGCAGGGGCAGCGTCTTGCGGTCGCCTTCTTTTGCTTACTTTTCTTGGCGAGACAAGAAAAGTGAGCGGCTGCCGGGCCGCCCCCGGCAAACCAACTCTCCACGAAGAAATCCATCAATCAGAAACAACCGCCCTCAACAAGAACACCAAACAAAAATGCCGCTCATCGAGCGGCATTCCTTTATTCAGCTAAAGCGAAACCTCACTTCACCCTCTTATCCTTCTCAATCACCGCATAAGCCGAATGATTGTGAATCGACTCGAAGTTTTCCGCCTCCAGCGTATAAGCCAGCACGCCAGCCTCGTTGTTCAGCATCACCGCCACATCCCGCACCAGATCCTCGACAAACTTCGGATTGTCGTAGGCACGTTCGGTCACATACTTCTCATCCGGCCGCTTCAGCAAACCGTACAGCTCGCACGAAGCCTGCGCCTCGATCTTCGCGATCAGGTCTTCCACCACGAACTCGCCATCCATTAGCGCATGCACGGTGATGTGCGAACGCTGGTTATGCGCGCCGTAGGCAGAAATCTTCTTCGAGCACGGGCACAGGCTGGTAACCGGCACCAGCACCTTCAGCGTGATCTCCAGCTTGCCGTTCTTCAGTTCGCCGATCAGACCGACTTCGTAATCCATCAGGCTCTGCACGCCGGAAACCGGCGCCGTCTTGTTGATGAAGTACGGGAACGATACTTCGATACGTCCGGCACTCGCTTCCAGCAAGGCCAGCATGTCATGCATCAGTTTGCTGAATGCAGGCACGTCGAGCGGGCCTTGCAGATCTTCCAGCAGCGCGATGAAGCGCGACATGTGCGTGCCTTTTTGCTCTTCAGCCAGATGCACATACATGTTCCACGTACCGACCGATGGTTGCGTGCCGGCGGAAGTTTTTACGGTCAGCGGATAACGCACGCCTTTGACGCCGACACGCTGAATGACAATGTGACGAGTGTCCGGTGTAGCTTGCACATCGGGCATGGCGCTCAAGCCGGGATCGCGAGTATTCATGGTGAAACCTGTCCTGTCGGCGCGAAGCCGAAATAAGTACTGCCTTACTGCTTGTTGTTGACGACCAGTCTTGGCTCGTCTTTGGAAAAACGTTGTCGAATCGAAGCGGCAATTCCCCTGGCATCCAGTCCGCACAGCGACAACAGCTTGCCGGCATCGCCATGGTCGATAAATTGGTCCGGCAGGCCCAGATGCAATAGCGGTTTGATAATGCCTTCGGCCGCCAGCGCTTCCGCCACAGCCGAGCCGGCGCCGCCCATGATCGAACCTTCCTCGACCGTGACCAGCGCATCGTGCGTCGCGGCCAGGCGCTTGATCAGCTCGACGTCCAGCGGCTTGACGAAGCGCATGTTGGCGACGGTCGCATCCAGTTCATCGCCCGCCTTCAGAGCAGGCGCGACCATCGTGCCGAACGCCAGGATCGCGATGCCGTGTCCTTCACGGCGCACTTCGCCGGTGCCCAGCGGAATCGTTTCCAGCGTCTTGTCGACCTTGGCACCGATGCCGGAACCGCGCGGATAGCGCACCGATGCAGGACCATTGTATTGGAAAGCCGTCGACAGCATCTGACGGCACTCGTTTTCGTCCGACGCGGCCATGACCACCATGTTCGGGATGCAGCGCAGGTAGGCGATATCGTAGTTACCGGCATGCGTCGCGCCGTCCGCGCCGACCAGGCCGGAACGATCGAGTGCGAATGTCACGTCGAGATTCTGCAGGGCAACGTCGTGGATCAGCTGATCGTAACCGCGCTGCAGGAAGGTCGAATAGATCGCGACGACCGGCTTCAGGCCTTCGGTCGCCATGCCACCGGCAAACGTCACTGCATGCTGCTCGGCAATGCCGACGTCGTAGTAGCGATCCGGGAAGCGGCGTTCGAACTCGACCATGCCGGAGCCTTCGCGCATCGCCGGCGTGATGCCGACCAGCCGCTTGTCCGCTGCCGCCATGTCGCACAGCCAGTCGCCGAACACACTGGTGTACGTGACTTTCGGCGTGGCGGCCGGCTTGATGCCTTCGGCCGGATCGAACTTGCCGGGGCCGTGGTACAGCACAGGATCGGCCTCGGCCAGCTTGTAGCCGTAGCCCTTCTTGGTGATGACGTGCAGGAACTGCGGGCCCTTCTTGTCGCGCAGGTTTTCCAGCGTCGGGATCAGCGAGTCCAGGTCGTGGCCGTCGATCGGGCCGACGTAGTTGAAGCCCAGCTCCTCGAAGATCGTGCCGGGCACCACCATGCCCTTGGCATGCTCCTCGAAGCGGCGCGCCAGCTCGAACAGCGGCGGCGCGTTGCGCAGCACGTTCTTGGCGGTGTCGCGCGCGGTGGCGTAGAACTTGCCGCTCATCAGGCGCGCCAGGTAGCGGTTGAGGCCACCCACCGGCGGC
>DATDLO010000035.1:0-9383 GCA_036519215.1 Oxalicibacterium sp. | reverse complement strand
GGCCGGCGTTGTGATGCGAGGCATTCAGCGCATGGCAGATGAGAATGGCATTCGAGCGATCTGCATTCAGCGTGCCGTAGGTTTCGTAGACAAGCGTGTAATCGGCGATCTCCGCGCCGCTCTGCAACGGCAGCGGTTCGGGGAAGAACATCGATTGCGGGGAAACGATTCCGAGAGAACTCATGTTATCCATCAGGAGAAACGCCATTCGACGTGCAGGCCACGGTTTCCCGATTTGCAAAAAACTTCGCAAAAAACAAAAAAGCCCGACGGCGCTTGGACGTTCGGGCTAATTCGGGACTCGTTTCGAGCACGCGCTTTAGCCGTATTTGTTGTGCGCCCGCAAGCTGGTGTCAAATCGGCGCAATGACGTAAGAATAAACAACTCGCTCCGCCGCGTCAAACGACCAACCGCCCGTCGACGCGGCAAACAATATGAAAATGGCAATCGCGCAAACCGTCCGCAATACAGGCTGCGCAATGCCGGTTGGGACACCTGCATTGCGCTCCCATGGATTACAACATCTGCAGGCGCTCGACCGCCTCGGCGATCACTTGCGGTTCGTAGCTGCGCAGAATCTTGCGCGTGGCCGGCTCCAGCACCGACAGGTCGCTGTTGAGAATTTCGTTCTTCACCGACAGCAACTGTGCCGGATGCATCGAAAACTCCCGCAAACCCATGCCCAGCAGCAAGCGCGTCATCTTGATGTCGCCGGCCATCTCGCCGCACACCGAAATCGGCACTTCCGCCTTGGCGGCCATCGCGATCGTCGACGACAACAGGAACAGCACGGATGGATGCAGCGGGTTGTACAGGTGCGCGACCTCGTGATCGACGCGATCGATCGCCAGCGTGTACTGGATCAGGTCGTTGGTGCCGATCGACAGGAAATCCAGCCGCTTGATGAACATCGGCAGCGCCAGTGCCGCGCCCGGTACCTCGATCATTGCGCCGATCCGGATCTCGGCATCGAACTTGACCTTCTCGGCGCGCAATTGCGCCTTGGCCTGCTCGATCATCGCCAGCGTCTGATCGATTTCGAAGGCATGCGACAGCATCGGAATCAGCAGCTTGATCGGACCGAACGCGGAAGCGCGCAGGATCGCGCGCAGCTGCGTCATGAACATCTGCGGCTCGGCCAGGCAATAGCGAATCGCGCGCAAGCCGAGTGCGGGGTTAAGCGACGTCTGCTCGTCCTCGTCGATCGGCTTGTCGGAACCGATATCCAGCGTGCGGATCGTGACCGGCCGGCCCTTCATTGCAATTATCGCCTGCTTGTACGAATGAAACTGCTCTTCCTCGGTCGGCAACTCGTTGGCCGCGCGATTCATGAACAGGAATTCGGAACGGAACAGGCCGATGCCGTGCGCGCCGCCCTCCAGCGCGTGTGCGCAATCGTCGGGGAATTCGATGTTCGCCAGCAGTGTGACCGGTGTGCCGTCCAGTGTGACGGACGGCGTCTTTTTCAGTTTGCCGAGCTTCTTGCGTTCACGCAGCTGGCGCGCCTGTTTGTCGCGATACTGGTCGAGCACGATGGGCGCCGGATCGACCACCACCACGCCGGCATCGCCGTCGATAATGATCCAGTCGCCCTGCCGGATCAGCGCGGAGGCGAACGACACGCCGACGGTAGCCGGGATATCGAGGCTGCGCGCGACGATCGCGGTATGCGAGTTCTGGCCGCCGACGTCGGTGATGAAACCGCTGAATGCACGATCGCGAAATTGCAGCATGTCGGCCGGCGAGATGTCGTGCGAGACGACAATCATGTGCGGCCCATCGCCGTCGACATTCTTCGGCAGCAGGCTGGCGCTGCCCATCAGTTGTTTCAGAATACGCTCGCCGACCTGTTCGACGTTGGCCTTGCGTTCGCGCAGATAGGCATCCTCGATTTCCTCGAACTGCGACGACAGCTCCTCGATCTGCGTCACCAGCGCCCATTCGGCGTTGTAGTGGCGCGTGCGGATGATGTCGAGCGGCACGTCGGCGATCATCGGATCGGACAGGATCAGCGCATGGACGTCGATGAAGGCGCCCAGCTCGGCCGGCGCCTCCTTCGGCAATTCGCTCCACAGCGTCTGCAGTTCGGTACGCACGGCCGCCAGCGCAGATTGCAGGCGCGCGACCTCGGCCTCGACCTTTTCTTCGGCGATCAGGTAATGCTCGACATCGAGTGCAGCCGGCGCAAGCAGGTGCGCACGGCCGATGGCGATGCCGCGCGAAACCGGGATGCCGTGTAACGTGAATGATGTCATCGAAGTATCTGTTCGGTGAACGTGGTGCAGTAATTACGCAATGGCGCGCGCATTACGTGAACAATTTAACGCGCAATCGCGCTGCGGTAAGACAAAGCGCGGCGCGGCTTGGGCCTTGTTTTCGGCCTTATTCGCCTTCGCCGAATTTATCCTTGATCAGCAGCTCGATCGCGTCGAAGCATTCCTGCTCGTCGGGGCCGTTGGTCTCCAGCGTGACCTTGGCGCCCTTGCCGGCGGCCAGCATCATCACGCCCATGATGGATTTGGCATTGACGCGGCGCTTGTTGCGCGTCATCCAGACTTCGCTCTTGTACTTGGCCGCCAGTTGCGTCAGCTTGGCCGATGCGCGTGCATGCAAACCCAGCTTGTTGATGATTTCGATTTCCTGTTCGATCATTTTTTCTTCTAGCTTTATGTTGCGGATTCAATTCGGCGCCAGCCGGACGCGGTTGTCTACCCTGACCGCCCCTCCCTGGCCACCGGCCAGCGCCATTTCCACCACGACGTCGAGCGTGTCGTTGCGGTAAGTGATTGCACGCAGCAGCATCGGCAGGCTGATGCCGGCGATGATTGCCACGTTTTCGACATTGCACAAACCCAGCGTGCAGTTGGACGGCGTGCCGCCCATCACGTCGGTGATCACCAGCACGCCCGATCCGTCGTCCAGCTTGGCGATCGCCTCCTTTGCGAGTCGCTCGACTTCGCGCGGGTCCTGGTCGGCGACGACGTCGAGCGACGTCAGCCGCTCCGGGGCGCTACGGAACACGTGCGTCGCCGCAGAAATGAACGCCTGTCCAAGCGGTGCATGCGTCAACAACAGAATCCCGACCATCGGTTTATCCCACCTTCAACGTTTCAATGCCGTTTTCGTGCACATGCCGTCAGGCATTCCACGTTGCGGCGTGTTTTTCCAGCGCATCGACGAACATCGCGGCGACGTCGAACCCCGTCTGCTGCCGGATTTCCTGGAAGCAGGTCGGGCTGGTGACGTTCAATTCGGTCATCCAGTCGCCGATGGCGTCCAATCCTCCCCGCAACAGCCCGCGCTGCAGCAGCACCGGCGCCAGCGCGGAACCGATCTCGCGGTCGCGCGCCGAAATCTCGCGCGCCACGCCGATGCCGCCGACGGCCAGGTTGCCGCGGATTTCGGTGCCCTGCGGAATGCGCGCCAGGCAGTACGGCACGACTTCGCCGCCGATCAGCAGGATGCGCTTGTCGCCCTGCGTGATCTCCGGAATGTAGCGCTGCACCATGATGGTCTGGCGGCCGTTGTGCGTCAGCGTCTCGATGATGGAGCCGAGGTTCATCGCATCGTCCTTCACGCGGAAGATGCCGATGCCGCCCATGCCGTCCAGCGGCTTCAGGATGATGTCGCGATGCTGATGGTGGAAAGCGCGGATGCGTGTCGCATCGGCCGTCACCAGCGTCGGCGCGATGAATTGCGGGAATTGCGCGATGGCCAGCTTTTCGTTGAAGTCGCGGATCGCTTCCGGCTTGTTGAAGATGCGCGCGCCCTGCTTTTCCGCCAGTTCCAGCAGATAGGTCGCGTAGATGTATTCCATGTTGAACGGCGGATCGGTGCGCTCCAGCACCGCATCGAACCATGTCAGCTCGCGCTCCAGCGGCGCATCCATCCGATACCAGTCATCCGGGTCGCCGGTCAGCGTGACGCGCGCCGCGTTCGCCACCACACGGCCGCCCTCGAATGCCATGTCCTTGTGCTGCAGGACATGGATCGCATGGCCGCGCCGTGCCGCCTCCGCCATCATCGCGTAGGTGGAGTCCTTGTAAATCTTGAAGCCGTCCAGCGGATCGGCGATGAAAGCCAGTTTCATTCAATGCATCCCGGAAAATCTCGCGGCCGGCTCAAACCGCCGGCGTGGAATATGCCATTGTGCCACCAAGCGGAATGTTCGATACGGCAGCCCGCTGCCGTATCCCGAATCGCTACACTCCTACACTCAATACACTTCCGGATTCGGATCGGTCTTTTCCATTTCCAGCGAAGCGGCCAGCAGTGCGAGGCGCGCCACCACGCCGTAGATGTAGAAGCGATTCGGCGCGGCGGTACCCGGCTTGGCCTGGTAATCTGGCAGCGCGTGCTGATGCGCGAAGGCCAGCGGCACGAAATGCGCACCCGGCGCATTCAGGTTCTCGTGATTGCCGCGATCCGCGTGCACGCGATAGAAGCCGCCGACGACGTAACGGTCGATCATGTAGACCACCGGTTCGGCCACCGATTCGTTGATGTGCTCGAAGGTCGGCACGCCTTCCTGGATGATGACGTCGGTCACTTCCAGCCCGTCCTTCAGCACGGCCATCTTGTTGCGCTGCTTGCGGTTCAGGTCCTTGACCTCGGCCGCGTCGTGCACGGTCATGACGCCCATGCCGTAGGTGCCGGCATTGGCCTTGACGACAACGAACGGCTTTTCCTTGATGCCGTACTCCTTGTACTTCTTGCGCATCTTCGCCAGCAGCGTATCGACATTGGCGGCCAGGCATTCCTCGCCGGTATGGTCGTTGAAATCGATGCCGTCGCATTTCATGAAGAAGGGATTGAGCATCCACGGATCGACGTCGATCAGCTTCGCGAATTTCTTGACCACCTCGTCGTAAGCGGCGAAGTGATTGGTCTTGCGACGCACGGCCCAGCCGGCATGCAGCGGCGGCAACAGGTTCTGTTCATGGATGTTTTCCAGGATCGACGGCAGGCCGGACGACAAATCGTTGTTCAGCAGGATCGTGCACGGATCGAAATTCTTCAGACCGACGCGACGGCCATTGGTCGAACGTTCCAGCGGCTCCAGCGTCAGCGTCGTACCATCCGGCAGTTCGATCGGCGTCGGCTTCTTGACGTCCGGCGACAGCGAACCGAGACGCACATTCAAACCCGTCTGGCGGAAGATCTGCATCAGCCGCGCAACGTTCTGCAGATAGAAGGTGTTGCGCGTATGGCCTTCCGGAATCATCAGCAGGTTCTTGGCATCCGGACAATATTTCTCGATCGCCGCCATCGCCGACTGCACCGCCAGCGGCAGCATTTCCGGCGACAGATTATTGAAACCGCCCGGAAACAGGTTGGTATCGACCGGTGCCAGCTTGAAACCCGCATTGCGCAAATCCACCGAACAGTAAAAAGGCGGCGTGTGTTCCTGCCATTCGAGGCGGAACCAGCGCTCGATGGCCGGCGTGGCGGTGAGTATCTTCTTTTCCAGATCGAGCAGCGGGCCGTTCAGGGCAGTGACGAGGTGCGGAACCATATAAACCTTTGGCGTTGACTATCTTTTAGACGCTTGATTCTAAACGGAATATCCGATCGCGCCTCCGGATTCGATTGATCCGGCCTATGCAGATTAGGGTCGTTATGCAAAATTTAAAGGTCCATATAAAAAAAGCGCCTCACAGGGAGGCGCTTCCATCAAACCCGCCGCAGCGGGCTGGAGAAGAAATTACGAGTGATAAGCCGATTCGCCGTGGCTGGTGATGTCCAGACCTTCGCGTTCCGCTTCGTCCGGTACACGCAGGCCGATCGTCATATCCACCAGCTTGTAGGCGATGAAGGCAACCACACCCGACCATACCAGCGTGATGACCACGCCCTTGATCTGCACCAGCACCTGATGGGCCATCGCGTAATCGGCCGCACCGGTACCGCCCAGCGAAGGCGCAGCGAACACGCCCGTCAGGATCGCACCCAGAATACCGCCGACGCCGTGGACGCCGAACACGTCGAATGCATCGTCCACACCCAGCATGCGCTTCAGGCCGCTGACACCCCACAGGCAAACGATGCCGGCCAGCAAGCCCATCACGATCGATCCCATCGGGCCGACAAAACCGGCAGCCGGAGTGATCGCCACCAGACCGGCAACTGCACCGGAAGCCGCACCCAGCATCGAAGCCTTGCCCTTGAACAGCGACTCGCAGGACACCCACGACACGGCAGCTGCGCCCGTTGCGAGGATCGTGTTGATGAATGCCAGACCGGCAACGCCGCCTGCGCTCAGCGCGGAACCGGCGTTGAAACCGAACCAGCCCACCCACAGCAGCGAAGCACCGATCATCGTCATCGTCAGCGAGTGCGGCGGCATCGCTTCCTTGCCGAAGCCGATGCGCTTGCCGACCATGTAGGCGCCGACCAGACCGGCGATACCGGCGTTGATGTGGACCACGGTGCCGCCTGCGAAGTCCAGCGCGCCGTCTTCAAACAGCAGGCCGCCGGCCGCCCACACCATATGCGCCATCGGGATGTAGCTGAACGTAAACCACAGCACCGAGAAAGCGATCACGGCAGCGAACTTCATGCGCTCGGCGAAGGCACCTACGATCAGCGCACAGGTGATCGCGGCAAACGTCGCCTGGAACGATGCGAACACGTATTCCGGAATCGTGCCGGACAGCGTGTCCTTGCCGATACCGTTCAGGAACAGCTTGTCGAAAGTGCCGACGAAGGAGCCGCCGCCCGCGAACACCAGGCTGTAGCCGTAGATCGCCCACAGCACGGTGATCAGCGAGAACAGCATGAACACCTGCATCAGTACCGACAGCATGTTCTTGGAACGGCCGAGACCGCCGTAGAACAGCGCCAGACCCGGAATCGTCATCAGGATGACGAGCAGCGTCGACGTCAGCATCCAGGCGGTATCACCGGAGTTCAACGTCGGCGTCGCTTCAGGGGCTGCCGGCGCTTCGACCGCAGGCGCTGCAGGAGCCGGTGCCTCGGTCGCCGCCGCCGGCGCAGCGGCTTCTTGCGCCATTGCCGGCATGCCGGCACCGACCGCCATCAACAAGGCGCCTGCAGCCAGGGCACTTGCGAACAGTTTCTTGATACTCATTATTTTCCCCTTATAGAGCATCGCTGCCGGTTTCGCCGGTGCGGATGCGAACGACTTGTTGCAGGTCATAGACGAAAATCTTGCCGTCGCCGATCTTGCCGGTGCGCGCCGATGTCTCGATCGCCTCGATCGCACGATCGACGATGGCATCGTCGACCGCAGCCTCGATCTTGGTCTTCGGCAGAAAATCGACGACATATTCTGCGCCACGATACAGCTCGGTGTGGCCCTTTTGACGACCGAAGCCTTTGACTTCAGTCACGGTGATGCCTTGCACGCCGATCTCGGACAAGGCTTCGCGCACTTCATCCAGTTTGAACGGCTTGATGATTGCAGTGATCAGTTTCATGCTCGCCTCTTTGATTAGAAGGATTTGCTGAGGGTCAGGACTGCGCCGGTCTTGCCGTTGTTATGGGTGCTGCCGTTCGGCTTCTGATAGAAGTAGGCGTCATCATCCGCATCGGTGCCAACCACGGCCAGCGAAACCGTCACGAGCGAAAAGTCCTTAGTCACACCGACCTTCCAGTCGGTATAGCTCAGCTTCGAGGAACCTTTGATTTTCTGATGACCGGCATGCACGTTCAGCATGTAGCCATCGACGATCTCGAAGTTGCCATTAGCCTCGATATAGTTGCTATCCTCGCTGTCGTCAGTGCCGAATGCATTGGTCACCGCATGCGAATACTTCAGGGACACCGGACCATAACCAACCGCGCCGTAGACTTCGGTCGTATCAGGATTGACGCCCAAGTTGCTGCCTGGATAGAAATAGCGCAGTACGCCGACGTCATACGAAACATCCTTGACGATCTCGCCACGGATACCACCGTACAGGTCATATTCGATATCGCTGTCACCACCGCCGTCGTCCACCCACTTGATCGAGGATGCCCAAACACCTGCATACAGGCCGGTCGGGTTATGCGTGTAATCGACACCGCCGGAAATGGCAGGATCGCCGTGCGTCTGCGAAATACCGCGGAAACGATAGTCCGAAGAAAAGGCGGCATTGAAGGCGAACTGATTGTCTGGAGCAGGTGCTGCAGCTTCCTGCGCTTGGGCAACATTGGCAGCGAAGGCGGCCGACACAGCTACTGCAAGAATCAGTTTTTTCATGATATTCCCTTTAAAGTAAATGTAGAAACCAGACTTTGGAATGTCCTCGGACTACATTTAGCAGGACTCATGCCAGCTTGATTCTCCAGATGTATTATCATTTTTACTATGAAGCACGGTGCGAAAAGCCTTTTGGAAATAACCTTTTCCATGCACCTTAATGGGCATGCACCGTTCACGGGCGATGCACGCCAAATTGCACCTGAATGGTGCTGAATTTTCACTTTTATAGGGGCACCAGATGGAAAAGTCCAATTTTATCAACGACATGCAGAACAAGATCCACCAGGTGCTGGAAAACTCACCGGCAAAGGACATCGAGAAAAACCTGAAAGCCATGATGAGCCAGGGCTTTGCCAAACTGGATCTGGTGACGCGCGAGGAATTCGACGTGCAGGCACAGGTGCTGGCGAACACGCGCGCCAAGCTGGAAGCGCTGGAAGCCCAGGTCGCCGAACTGGAAGCGCGGCTGAAAGGATAAACGGGCGTTGTCGATTGGCAGCGACCTCGATCCTGCCTGAAAAGCCGCGCATTGCACGTTACAGCACCTCACGCTTGATGACGGTGCTGCAGCGCAGCGGTGATATCCGAAGCTGCGCCCGAAGAACGTACGAAAAACCTGCGGACCGATCGTGACTCTCACTCGCAGCCTTCACGGCAGCTTGCACGACCTCCTGCGCAACACGCGTCCGGATGTCGTACCGCTCAGGCAGTCGGCATGCACCGCCGATGCACATAACCAGTAAAAGAGACATCCATAAAAACAAGGGAGAACAATGAGCCTCGCCGTTCTGACCAGCCGTGCCCTGGCCGGCATGCAAGCGCCTGAAGTTCTTGTCGAAGTGCATCTGGCCAACGGCCTGCCCAGCTTCACCATCGTCGGCCTGCCGGAAACCGAGGTCAAGGAATCCAAGGATCGCGTGCGCGCGGCGCTGCAGAATGCCGGTTTCGAATTTCCTGCAAGAAGGATCACCGTCAACCTGGCGCCGGCCGATTTGCCGAAGGAGTCCGGCCGCTTCGACCTGCCGATTGCGCTCGGCATTTTGGCTGCTTCCGGACAGATGCCGGCCGACTCGCTGGACCAATATGAGTTCGCCGGCGAGCTATCGCTATCCGGCGAACTGCGGCCGATTCGTGGTGCGCTGGCGATGACTTTTGCCATGCACCGCGACGGCG
>DATDLO010000034.1:0-7620 GCA_036519215.1 Oxalicibacterium sp. | reverse complement strand
TTGACGTGCAGATCGAAATCGCGGTCTGCGTAATCGTTGATCGCGCAGCCGGCCGAACGCATCAGGAAAGTGCCGATGATAAAGATGACGAGCAGCCGCCAGTCGGGCCGGCCGCCGGATGCCAGCCACAGCGCGACCAGTGTCGGCCACAGTAGAAGCAGCGTGCCGATCGGCTTGTCGAGGCGGACCAGCCGCAGGTAGAGATGCAGGCGATTCTGTTGCACGGCGGATCAGGTCTCCAGCGGCGGTTCGTCGGCCAGCATCGTCACGCCGCTCAGTTCGCATGACAGCAACGCCTGGCGTACGGCTTCGATCGCGGCGCCACGCGTGAAGCTCTTGCGCCACGCCAGCACCACGCGGCGCGATGGCACCGGGTCGTCGAACGGTACGTAGCGCAGCATGCCTTCGGTCGGATGCATGTCCGGCACCGAGCCGCGCGGCAGCACCGTGATGCCGATGCCGGACGACACCATGTGACGAATCGTTTCCAGCGACGAACCTTCGAAGGTGCGCGCGATGCCGTCGCCGGACGTCGAGAAGCGCGACATTTCCGGGCACACTTCCAGCACCTGGTCGCGGAAGCAATGGCCACTGCCGAGCAGCAGCATGGTTTCCGATTTCAATGCATCGCTGGGAAGGTGATCGCGCTTGGCCCATTCGTGATCCTTGGGCACGGCAACGACGAAGGGTTCGTCATAAACCGGCTGCACCATCAATCCCTGATCGGGGAAGGGTAGTGCGACGATGATCGCATCCAGCTCGCCCTGGCGCAGCAGTTCCAGCAGCTTGACGGTGAAGTTTTCCTGCAGCACCAGCGGCATCTGCGGCACGTTCTCGATCAACGTCTTGACCAGCGGCGGCAGCAGGTAGGGCGCGATCGTGTAGATGATGCCGAGGCGGAACGGGCCGACCAGCGGGTCCTTGTTCTGCTTGGCGATTTCCTTGATGGCGGCGGTCTGTTCCAGCACGCGTTCGGCCTGCGCGACGATCTGCGTGCCCAGCGGCGTCATCGAGATTTCGCTGCCGCCGCGTTCGAACAACGTCACGCCCAGTTCGTCTTCCAGTTTCTTGATCGCGACGGACAGCGTCGGCTGTGCGACGAAGCAGGCTTCGGCCGCGCGGCCGAAATGCTTTTCGCGGGCGACGGCGACGATGTATTTGAGTTCGGTGAGAGTCATGTCGTTGGCTGGGCGATGGTAGAACGATGGTGGAGCGATATCGTGAAGCGATAAGGCGCGAGGCGTTTATTCTATACCTTCAGGAAATCTTCCCGTGACCCTAGCCAGCGCGCCAGGTGCGCCTCGACGGTTGCCGGATCGTCGCGTAGCAATTGTTGCGCTGCATCGCGTGCGTGTTCGACCAGCCATTGATCCGTTTCCAGATCGGCGAAGCGCAGCATCGCCTGGCCGGACTGGCGTGCGCCGAGAAATTCACCGGGGCCACGCAATTCCAGATCCTTGCGGGCGATTTCAAAGCCGTCGGTCGATTCGCGCATGATGCGCAGCCGCTCCTTGGCAACCGGGCCAAGCGGCGACTGGTACAGCAGCAGGCAGACGCTGGCCGCCGAGCCGCGTCCGACGCGCCCGCGCAGCTGATGCAGCTGCGACAGGCCGAAGCGTTCCGCATGCTCGATCACCATCAGCGATGCGTTCGGCACATCGACGCCGACCTCGATCACGGTGGTGGCGACCAGCACGTGCACGTCGCCGCGCGCGAAGGCATCCATCGTTTCCTGTTTTTCCGCCGGCTTCATGCGGCCGTGCACGAGGCCCACGCGCAGGTCAGGCAGCGCGGCCGACAGCGCGGCGTGCGTATCGGTTGCGGTTTGCAATTGCAGCGCTTCCGATTCCTCGATCAACGGACAGACCCAGTAGACCTGTCTGCCTTCCAGTGCGGCGGCGTGCACGCGTTCGATGACTTCGTCGCGCCGATTCTGGTCGATCACGCGCGTGACGATGGGTGTGCGACCCGGCGGCAGCTCGTCGATCACCGAGACTTCCAGATCGGCGTAATACGTCATCGCCAGCGTGCGCGGGATCGGCGTGGCCGACATCATCAATTGATGCGGCACGGTCGACGTACCATCGCCGACGCCCTTGTTGCGCAGGGTCAGGCGCTGGCCGACGCCGAAGCGGTGTTGTTCGTCGACGATCGCCAGCCCCAGTTTCGGAATCTGCACGTCGTCCTGGATCACGGCATGCGTACCGATGATCAGTTGCGCGACGCCGGACTCAATCCGTTCCTTCGCTTCGCGCTTTTCCTTCGCCTTCAGGCTGCCGGTCAGCCACGCGACGTTGACGCCCAGCGGTTCCATCCAGCCGGCGATCTTGCGGAAATGCTGATCGGCGAGGATTTCGGTCGGTGCCATCAGCACGGCCTGATAGCCGCTGTCGATTGCCTGTGCGGCGGCGAGTGCGGCGACCACCGTCTTGCCGCTGCCGACATCGCCCTGCAGCAGGCGCTGCATCGGATACGGTTGCTGCAGGTCATGGCGGATTTCCTGCAGCACGCGCTGCTGTGCGCCGGTTAGTTTGAACGGTAGTTGCTGCAGGAATGCTTGCGACAGTTTGCCGACCTGGTTCAGCACGGCCGCGCCTTTCGCGCGGCGTGCTTCCTGCGCGCGCTTCATCGACAGTTGCTGTGCCAGCAGTTCGTCGAACTTCATCCGGGTCCAGGCCGGATGCGAGCGATCGGCCAGCGCGTGCTCGGAAATATCTGGCGGCGGATTGTGCAGCAGGCGCACCGCCGGTTCGAACGGCATCAGGTCATGTGCGGTGCGCAGTGCTTCGGGCAAGGTGTCGCGCCAGTCCAGGCGCGTCATTGCGTCGGCGATGGTCTTGCGCAGGATCGCCTGCGATACGCCTTCGCCGGCCGGATAGACGGGCGTCAGGCCGGTCGGCAGCGGCGCGCCTTCGTTGACCATCTTGTATGTCGGATGCACCATCTCTGCGCCGAAGAAGCCGTGCCGCACTTCGCCGCGCGCACGCACGCGATTGCCTTCGGCCAGCTGCTTGACCTGGCTGCCGTAGAAATTCAGGAAGCGCATCGTCAGCGGCCCCGAGTCGTCGGCGATCGTGACGACCAGTTGCCGGCGCGGACGGAATGCGACTTCGCAGGACGTGACGACGCCTTCGACCTGCACCGGACGGCCGAATGCGCGGCCGGCGTCGGCGATGTGCAGTATCTGCGTTTCATCCTCGTAGCGCAGCGGCAGGTGCAGTACGCGGTCGATGTTGCTGCGCAGACCGAGGCGCGCCAGCTTGTCGGCGATGCGGTTTGCCGGCGTCTGTGCGGGGGCCTTCCTTACAGCCTTTTTGGCGGCGACAGCGGTGGCGGGCTTTTTCCTCGGTGCGGGCATAGTGGGCGGCGAGAGCCGATATCGTTGCGACCGATGTCAAAGCGATATCGGTTTGCGACGTCGCTTTGTCCTGTCGATTCGAATCGGCGTCAGGGCGTAAAATAGCGGGTTTTGCGAAGTTCGGCGCACGACTATCGGTCGGCCCTGAACAATCCTGCAACCATAGCAGTTCCGCTGCCCGATTTCCATCCGCCCGACGCATGTACACGCTTTCCGACTTCGATTTCGACCTGCCGCAGGAACTGATTGCGCAGACGCCGCTGCCCGAGCGCAGCGCATCGCGTCTGTTGCAGGTGAAGGCAGATGGCCTGGTCGATCGTGCCTTTGCCGATATCGTCGAGTTGCTGCAGCCGGGCGATCTGCTGGTCTTTAACGATACGCGCGTGCTGAAGGCGCGCTTCTTCGGCGTCAAGGAAACCGGCGGCAAGGTGGAAGTGATGGTCGAGCGCGTGCTCGATGCGCGCAATGTGCATGCGCAGATCCGCGCATCGAAATCGCCGGTGCCGGGCATGAAGATCCGCCTGGCCGATGCCTTCGACGTGATCGTCGGCCAGCGCGCGGGCGAATTCTACGAACTGCAATTTCCCGGCGACGTGTTCGAACTGATCGATGCGCACGGCCGCTTGCCGCTGCCGCCATATATTGAACACGATGCCGATGCGTTCGACGAAACGCGTTACCAGACCGTTTATGCGAAACATCCGGGCGCGGTTGCCGCACCGACCGCTGGCCTGCACTTCGACGATGCCTTGCTGGCGCAACTGAAGGAAAAGGGCGTCAACTTCGCCTATGTCACGCTCCACGTCGGCGCCGGCACCTTCCAGCCGGTGCGCAACGAGAATCTTTCCGAGCACAAGATGCACAGCGAGTGGTACACGATTTCGCAGCAGACCGTCGATGCCGTGCGCGCGGCGCAGGCGGCGGGAGGCGCCGTGATCGCGGTCGGCACCACCAGCCTGCGCGCGCTGGAATCGGCGTCGCAGAGCGGTGCGTTGCAGCC
Source organism: Oxalicibacterium sp. (assembly GCA_036519215.1). Lineage (GTDB taxonomy): Bacteria > Pseudomonadota > Gammaproteobacteria > Burkholderiales > Burkholderiaceae_D > Oxalicibacterium. The sequence goes on along the minus strand of DATDLO010000034.1, from coordinate 3,262 downwards.
CGGCAGCGCCGATACGCAACTGTTCATCACGCCCGGCTACACGTTCAAGACGGTGACGCGCCTGATCACCAATTTCCATCTGCCGAAATCGACATTGCTGATGCTGGTTTCCGCGCTGGCCGGCTACGATACGATACGTGCCGCCTATGCACATGCGATCGCGCAGCGTTACCGCTTCTTCAGCTACGGCGATGCGATGTTTTTGACGACGACAAAACCGGCTGAACAAGCGGCTGAAAAACCGGCTGAAAAATTAGCTGAACCTCGAGGCTGACAAGGGCTGAACGCAATGCTGAAATACGAACTCCTGAAAACCGACGGCCATGCGCGCCGCGGCCGGCTGACGCTGAATCATGGCGTGATCGAAACGCCGATCTTCATGCCGGTCGGCACCTACGGTTCGGTCAAGGCGATGTCGCCGCTGGAACTGAAGGAAATCGACGCGCAGATCATTCTCGGCAATACCTTCCATCTGTGGCTGCGTCCCGGCAACGAGATCATCGCGCAGTTCGGCGGTTTGCACGGTTTCATGGGTTGGGACAAGCCTATCCTGACCGATTCCGGCGGCTTCCAGGTCTTTTCGCTGGGCGAGATGCGCAAGATCACCGAGGAGGGCGTGCATTTCGCGTCGCCGATCAACGGCGATAAATTGTTCCTGTCGCCGGAAGTGTCGATGCAGATCCAGCGCGTGCTGAATTCCGACATCGTGATGCAATTCGACGAATGCACGCCGTACGAAATCGACGGCCGGCCGGCGACCACGGACGAGGCGGCAAAATCGATGCGCATGTCGTTGCGCTGGGCCAAACGTTCGCTCGACGAATTCAACCGCGAGGAAAATCCGAACGCATCGTTCGGCATCGTGCAGGGCGGCATGTTCGAGCATCTGCGCGACGAATCGCTGGCGGGGCTGGAGGAAATCGGTTTCCACGGCATCGCGATCGGCGGCCTGTCGGTCGGCGAGCCGAAGGAAGACATGATGCGCATCCTGCAGCACGTCGGCCCGCGCCTGCCGGCAAAAAAGCCGCATTACCTGATGGGCGTCGGTACGCCGGAGGATCTGGTGGCTGGCGTCGCGAACGGCATCGACATGTTCGACTGCGTGATGCCGACGCGCAATGCGCGCAACGGCTGGCTGTTCACGCGTTTCGGCGACATCAAGATCAAGAATGCACGTTACAAGGATGACAAGAAATCGCTGGACGAGACCTGCGGCTGTTATGCCTGCCGCAACTTCTCGCGCGCCTACCTGCACCATCTGCACCGCGCGGGCGAAATCCTCGGCGCACGGCTGAATACGATCCACAACCTGCACTATTACCTGGACCTGATGAAGCAGATGCGAGTAGCCATCGAAGAGGGACGTTTCGCCGCTTTCGTCCGTCAATTCCACGAAGATCGCGCGCGCGGCGCCTGAATATGGATTCTCCGGGGCGGCGAACGGCGGGCCGCGTATTTTCCAGTGCTAAAATAGCCGGCCACTTTTCATTACTACAACCTGGAGCAACCCGTGTTTATTTCTAATGCATATGCGGCAACGGCCGCAGCGTCCGGCGGCATTATGGGCAGCCTGACCCAGTTCATCCCAATCATCCTGATGTTCGTCGCGCTGTACTTCCTGATGATTCGTCCGCAGATGAAGCGTCAGAAAGAACACCGCAGCATGATGGAAGCTGTGACGCGCGGCGACGAAATCGTGACGTCCGGCGGCATGCTGGGCAAGGTCACCAAGGTGTCCGACGTCTACCTGGCCATTGAAGTACAGGAAGGCACCGAAATCGTCATCCAGAAGAGCGCCGTCTCGACGCTGCTGCCGAAGGGCACGATCAAGTCGCTGTAATGAATACGAACCCCGCCTCCGCAGTTTGGACGCGGGGTTTGATTTTTGCCTGACGCTTCACCCGAACACCGAACAAACATGAATCGCTATCCCCTCTGGAAGTACATAACGATCGCCGTTGCGTTGTTGCTGGGCGTGCTGTACACGATACCGAACTTCTTCGGTGAGTCGCCGGCAGTCCAGATCAGCAGCGGCAAGGCGACCGTCAAGATCGACAGCTCGTTGATGACGCAAGTCGAAGACGTCCTGAAACGGAACAACCTGCAGGCGGATGGCGTCTACTACGAAACGATCGGTACGCAAGGCACGGTGCGTGTGCGCTTTGCCGATACCGATACGCAGTTCAAGGCCAAGGGCGTGCTGGAGAAGGCGCTCAATACCGATCCGGCCGATCCGACTTACCTGGTCGCCTTCAACCTGTTGCCGAACACGCCTTCGTGGCTGCAAAGCCTGAATGCGCATCCGATGTTCCTCGGCCTCGACTTGCGCGGTGGCGTGCACTTCCTGATGCAGGTCGATACCAAGGCCATCATGAACAAGCGCGTCACCGGCCTGCAGAGCAGCATCCGCGCCGTACTGCGCGACAAGGACGTGCGCCACAGCGGCATCGCGCGCGAGGGCGACAATATCGAAGTTTCCTTCCGCGATGCAGCCACGCGCGATCGCGCGCGCACCGTGCTGACCGACGAATTGCGCGAACTGACGCTGGTTGATGCCGGCAGCGGCAGCGACCTGAAACTGGTCGCCACACTGCAACCGGCTGCGCTGAAGCAGACCATCGACGATGCGGTCCAGCAGAACATCACGACGCTGTCGAACCGCGTCAACGAACTGGGCGTGACCGAGCCGATCATCCAGCGCGAAGGTGCGAACCGCATCGTGGTGCAGATGCCGGGCGTGCAGGACGTCTCGCGTGCAAAGGACATCATCGGCAAGACGGCAACGCTGGAAGTGCGCCTGGTCGATGAATCGGTGATGCGCGGTACCGAAGAAACCGCGACGATCCCGTTCGGTTCCGAACTGTTCAAGGTCGGCCGCGGTGCGCCGGTCGTGCTGTACAAGGATCCGATTATTACCGGCGAATACATTTCAAGTGCATCCGCCGCGTTCGACCAGAACCACCAGCCGGCGGTCGCGATCGACCTAAACGGCGATGGCGGTCGCCGCATGCGCGAAGCGACACGTTCGCGCGTTGGCAAGGCCATGGCGATCGTGCTGTTCGAAAAGGGTAAGGGAGAAGTACTGACGGTGGCGACGATCCGTGACGAACTCGGTTCGCGCTTCCAGATCACCGGCATGGGTACGCCGGAAGCTGCCAGCGATCTGGCATTGCTACTGCGCGCCGGTTCGCTGGCTGCGCCGATGGAAATCATCGAGGAACGCACCATCGGCCCGCAGCTCGGTGCCGAAAACATCAAGAAG
>DATDLO010000033.1:0-4804 GCA_036519215.1 Oxalicibacterium sp. | reverse complement strand
CGCCATCTTCTATCTGATGGTGGCGAAGCCGATGTAGGCCGATGCAAATGTGCTAGTGCGCATGCGCTGCGCGTTTCGCCTTCGAGAAATGGCGGATCGCGCATACGGCGGTCGCTGCGCCGGCCAGCAGCGCGACCGTGCTGCCGGAAAATCCGACTACGGTATCCGCTGCGATTTTGCCGGCCTTCGGCGCCACCAACTGCATGCGCCGCCGTGTCATACGATCGCCCAGTTCGCGCAGCTGCGTTTTGTCCATCATGCGTTCGGCTTCCGCCAGCAACACGGTTTCCTCGTCAGCCACATGGTGGATCACGTCGCGCATCAGTTCCATTACCAATTCCTGATGGCGCATTTCCTTCGGATCGGTCAAGCGCAGTTCGGTGATCAGACGACGCATCTCGTCGTGTTCGGGAACGCTTTTTTTGATTACCGGTTCGTCGTCGTTCAACGCGCGCACCGCAGGGTAAAAGATTTCTTCCTCCAGCTCGGCATGGATTTCCAGCGCATTGCAGATGGTGTCGGCCAGTGCCTTCCTGATCTTCGGCCCTTTTCCTTCGGTGTACTGGTGAAAGGTCAGCAGCACGTGCGAGTGATCGAAACGGATCATGTCCGTTATCGTCGGCGACAGTTTGGATAGCGAAAGCATGTTTCCTCCGGTTGCGTGGCAGTTGGCGGCGTGGACCGAATACGGCTACGCTACTGCGTTCGCGCGAAGGAGGGAATCGGAAATGTCCTGCTTTGCTTGTAAGATGACCGGCCGAGTGGCCGGTCGCGCCGAAGAACGACGCGGCCGATGCCGGGCGGCAAGCAGTGTCAGAACTGTTTGACCAACAGTTCCAGCGTCTGCACCAACAGCTTGCATTCCTCCGGATTGCCGATGCTGATGCGCAGGTATTGGTCGATACGCGGATGCTTGAAGTGGCGCACAATGATCGCACGCTCGCGCAGGCCGGCAGCCAGCTGTTCGGCCGGAATCGTCGGGTGGCGGGCGAAGATGAAGTTCGTGCGCGAGGGCAGCACTGTAAAGCCGAGTTTCTGCAATTCCCGCGTCATCTGTTCGCGGCTGTCGACGACGGCTTGTACGGTCTTGTTGAAGTAGGCTTCGTCTTCATAGCTGGCGATGGCACCGGCCACCGCGAGGCGATCCATCGGATACGAGTTGAAGCTGTTCTTCACGCGCTCCATGCCTTCGATCAGCGCCGCGTTGCCCATTGCAAAACCGACGCGCAGGCCGGCCAGTGAGCGTGACTTGGAGAAAGTACGCACGACCAGCAGGTTCGAATATTTGCGGATCAGCGGCAGTGCGGTCTCGCCGCCGAAATCGACATAGGCTTCGTCAACGACGATCACGGCGTTCGGCTGCGCGATCAGCAGTTCCTCGATCTTTTGCAACGGCAGCGGAATGCCGGTCGGCGCATTCGGATTCGGGAAGATGATGCCGCCGCATTCACGCTTGGCGTAGTCGGCGATATCGATTTCCATCGCATCGTTTAGCGGTACTTCGTCGTAATCGATGCCGAACAGGTTCGCATAGACAGGGTAAAAGCTGTAGGTGATGTCGGGGAACAGCAGCGGCGCCGAATGCTTGAGCAGCGCCATGAAGGCGAAGGCCAGCACTTCGTCGGAGCCGTTGCCGACGAAGATCTCGTTCGGCTGCACGTCGTGATAGCCGGCCAGCGTCTGCTTCAGCGCGCTCGAATCCGGGTCCGGGTACAGGCGCAGCGCATCAGCGCTGACGGCGTGCATCGCCGCCATCACGGCAGGCGACGGCGGATACGGATTCTCGTTGGTATTGAGCTTGATCAGCCCGGCGATTTTCGGCTGCTCGCCTGGCACGTAGGGGGTCAGCGTGCGTACCAGCGGGCTCCAGAATTGACTCATGACGGCTTCCTTTGTTATCCAACCGCCTATTCTATCGGAGCCGGGCCTTTCGTAGATTCTGGTAGAGTGCCGCCCATGACGAAACTGACACTGGACCGCATCCTGCAATCGCAGGGATTCGGGACCCGCAAATACTGCCGCGCGCTGATCGCGGACGGCGAAGTGACGATTCATGGCAAGAACGGCGATGAAATCGTCGACGACTGGAAGGCCGCGTTCGAGATCGACGGCCTGGAATTCACCATCTTCGACGAGACTTGGCGCTACCGCGAGCACGTCTACATCGTGCTGAACAAGCCGTCCAATTTTGAATGTTCGCGCAAGCCCAGCCATCATCCCGGCGTGCTGACGCTGCTGCCGGAACAGTTCACCTGGCGCGAACTGCAGCCGGTCGGCCGCCTCGATCACGATACGACCGGCATGCTGCTGATGTCGGACGATGGCGCCTTCATTCATGCGCAATCGTCGCCCAAGCGGCATGTGCCAAAAGTATATGTGGCGACGACCGCCGATCCGGTATCGCCCGAACTGGTCGCACAGCTACTGGAGGGGGTGCAACTGAACGACGAGCCGGCGCCGCTGGCTGCCGTCAGTTGCCGCATGCTGGGCGAGCATCAACTTGAAATGGTGCTGGAACAGGGCAAATACCACCAGGTCAAGCGCATGCTGGCTGCAGCCGGCAACCACTGCGCGGCACTAACCCGCGTGGCGATCGGCGGCTTGACGCTGGCGTCGCTGGAACTGGAAGAGGGGGAGTGGACTTATCTGGACGAAGCGCAGCTGGCATTGCTGAAGCCGTCCGATCCGGCAGAGGAAAGCGTGGCGGACGAAGCGACAAAGTAACGCATTCCCGTGCAGCGAATCCGTTACTGACGCTGCTTGTCTGGTGACGCGCACGCGTCCATGTCGCACTGAAGCTCAGGGGCCATGAATCACGGCCCGATTCCTTACTTAATGATGCGATAGCAAGGCGTATAGGCCGTGCCCGGCAGTTTCATCCGGCCTTGCAGCACGAAGGCCGCCAGCAGCGCATCCATCGGCTCCATGATCTCCAGATCGCCGCTGATCTCGAAATGACCGTATTTTTCGATGGCGCGGATGCCGCTTTCCTTCACGTTGCCGGCGACTACGCCGGAGAACGCACGCCGCAGGTTGGCCGCCAGCAGATGGCGTTCCTGGTTCTTGTGCAGGGATAGGTTGCGCATGTTTTCATGCGTCGGAGCGAACGGCTGCTGGAACGCGTGGTCGATCTTCAGCGTCCAGTTGTAATAGTAGGCATCGCCCTTGTTCTTGCGGAAGGCGCGCACTTCGGCGACGCTATCCTGCATGGTGCGCGCGACCCGGGCCGGATCGTCGATGATGATCTCGTACAGATTCTGCGCATCGGGACCGAGCGTAATGCCGATGAAGTGATCGACCTGACGGAAATACTCTTCCGAACTGAGCGGGCCGGTGAAGATCAGCGGGAAAGGCAGGTCGGCATTGTCCGGATGCAGCAGGATTCCCAGGATGTAGAGAATTTCTTCCGTGGTGCCGGCGCCGCCAGGGAAGATCACGATGCCGTGGCCGGTACGCACGAAGGCTTCGAGGCGCTTCTCGATATCCGGCATGATGACCAGATCGTTGACGATCGGATTCGGTGCTTCGGCCGCGATGATGCCAGGCTCGGAAATGCCGAGATAGCGGCCGCCGCCGATGCGTTGCTTGGAATGGCCGATCGTCGCGCCTTTCATCGGGCCTTTCATCGCGCCAGGGCCGCAGCCGGTGCAGATGTCCATGTCGCGCAGGCCGAGCTCGTAACCAACCTTCTTCGTGTAATCGTATTCTTCGCGCGAGATCGAGTGACCGCCCCAGCAGACGACCAGCTTGGGATCGATGTGCGGTTTCAGCACGTTGGCGTTGCGCAGGATGTGGAAGACGGAATCGGTGATGCCGGCCGACGATTCCAGATCGAAGGCCGGGTTGAGCAAGATCTCGTCGTGGATGAACAGCACATCGCGCAAGACCGAAAACAGGTGCTCGTGGATGCCCTTGATCATGATGCCGTCGACGAAGGCGCTGGCCGGCGCACCCTTGATGTCGAGCTTGATGCCGCGTTCGCGTTCGATGATGTCGATCTCGAACGACTGGTAGCGTTCCAGTAGTTCCTTGCCGTTATCGGTGCTGCTGCCGCTGTTGAGCACGGCCAGCGCGCAGTTGCGGAACAGTTCGTAGAGGCCGCCGTTGCGGGTATCGAGCAGCCTGTGGACTTCTGCCTTGGAGAGAACGTCCAGGCGGCCTTCGGGGGAAAGTTGCGTATCGACTACTTCGTAGGTCATGAGGCTTGCTGTTCTTCTTGGAGAAATTGGTGCATAACGATGCGTAAGCATCTTGCTTGAATGATCCGGCAAGTATAGCGGGTTGCGCCAGCGTCGAGAAAGAGAAGGGAAAACAAGAAGCGATGCACCGCCGCCGGAGCAGCGATGCATGCGTGTCGGAATCAGCGACCGTTGCTGGTACGCGGCGAGAAATCGAAAGCCGCCTTGAGCGCGCGATAGGCCTTCTGCGCGACGACCGTATGCACGGGCGGTGCAATCGTCGTGATGACGGCATACAGGTCGCCGGCCGGTTCGCCGGGAATACCCTTGCCGCGCACGCGCAGTTTGCGGCCGGCGATGGTGCCGGGCGGCACCGACAGCTGGATCGAACCTTCCGGCGTGAAAACATGTGCCGTCGTGCCTACTATCGCGGCGTGCGAACTGACGGGAACGTCCACATAGACATCGCGGCCTTCGACGCGATAGCGGCGATGCGGCCGGATCACGACTTCCAGGTACAGATCGCCGGCCTTGCCTTCGCCCATGCCGGGGAAGCCCTGGCCCGCGAGCCGCAGCGTCTGGCCGGCACGCACGCCCTTCGGAATGCTGACTTTCAGCGTGCGTTT
>DATDLO010000032.1:0-10627 GCA_036519215.1 Oxalicibacterium sp. | reverse complement strand
GCACCCTTTTCGCCGGACTGTTTCAACTCTTCCAGATAGGCGCGACGATTCATGTTTTCACGAATCGCGACGAATTCCATTTCCGGCGTGACGATGCCCTGCCGCGCGTAATGCATCTGCGACACGTTCTTGCCGGCCAATGCACGGCGCGGTTTGCGATGCAGGTTGAAGCGCGATTCGGCCAATTGCGGATCGTTCAAACGCTCGATGCCGTATTGCGAAGTCGGACCTGGCAATTCCTCGGTGTCCTTGCGCTCCAGAATCCACGGCAGGCGCGGCGTATCGAGTCCGGAACGGATGTCGATCTTGATCGACGGGTCGGTGTAAGGACCAGACGTGTCGTACACGTAGATCGGTGGATTTTTCTCTGCGCCAAACGAGGCGGCAGTGTCGGATTGCGAAATCTCGCGCATCGGCACGCGAATGTCGGGACGCGAACCTTCGATGTAGATCTTGCGGGAATTCGGCAGCGGCTGGATGGCTGCTTCGTCGACTGTCGCAGTGGCGGACAGGAATTTCGGATTGGCGTTCATTTTGGCTCCTTGGCTAGCTATGTGGCTTGGAGCCAGCTCAGGAGTTTTCGAGAACGGATGGTGGTCGTCAAAAAAATCGAACAGACGGACCATCGCAACTCGGCAGCTTCCCTTCGCTGGCATTATCCAGATCAGGTTCAAGGGTTTTTCTCACCCGGCCGAACGACGTTCGGTCAGGACCCCTAGCTTTACTTCGACTACAGATACAACAACTACCTTGCCAGTCTATGAAACGCCGCTTCGGCGTTCATTGACCGCGGTCAAACTTTGGCGTCTGACATCGATGCACTCCGTTATCGTGGGTCAACGAAGTGCATCGATGTCAGTTCCGGAAAGCGGCTCGGCCACTTTCCGAAACAGCGGATTACTTCACCGTTGCGATGTGCAACAGGTTGGTCGTACCCGATTCACCGAACGGCAGGCCGGCCGTGATCGTCAGGTATTCGCCGACTTTCGCGAAGCCTTCGCGCATTGCGGAGCTGACGGCAACCTGCACCATCTCGTCGACCGACGTGACGTCCTTGCCGACGATCGAGTGGATGCCCCAGACCCATGCCAGACGACGTGCAATCTTGATGTCCGGCGTAATGCTCAGGATCGAAGCATTCGGACGCACGCGTGCGCCGAACATGCTGGTGTGGCCCGATTTCGTGTAGGTCACGATACCGGCGGCGTTGACGACCGTCGTCACATCGCGCAGTGCGGTGACAATCGCATCTTCCGGCGTCGACAGCGGTGCGACTTGCTGCGCATCCAGCAGCGTGCGGTAGGTCGGGTCGGCTTCGACTTCCTTGATGATGCTGTCCATCATCTCGACGGCACGCACCGGGTTCTTGCCACTGGCCGATTCGGCCGACAGCATGACAGCATCAGCGCCTTCGTAGATCGCGTTGGCGACGTCGGATGCTTCCGCACGCGTCGGCATCGGCGATTCAGTCATCGATTCCAGCATGTGCGTGGCGACGATGGTCGGACGGCCGTACTTGCGTGCAGCACGGATGATTTCCTTCTGCGCGCGCGGCACTTGCGAGATCGGCAGTTCGACGCCGAGGTCGCCACGGGCAACCATCACGGAGTCCGATGCCTTGCAGATACCGTCGATATCGATCATTGCAGCCGGCTTCTCGATCTTCGACTGGATCAGTGCACGATCGCCGATGATCTTGCGTGCGTCTTCGATGTCGGAAACCTGCTGCACGAACGACAGTGCAACCCAGTCCACGCCCAGCGACAGCGCGAATTCCAGGTCGACCAGATCCTTGGCGGTCATTGCCGGGATCGGCAGGATCGCATCAGGAACGTTGACACCTTTACGGTTCGAAATCTTGCCGCCGACGACAACCTTGGTGACGATGCGGTTGTCCTTGTTGCTTTCGACGGACAGGCGAATCTTGCCGTCGTCCAGCAGCAACGTTTGGCCGGCGCCGACAGCTGCGAACAGTTCCGGATGCGGCAGGTAGACGCGCTTTGCGTCGCCCGGGGTTTCATCGCGATCGAGCACGAACTGCTCGCCAGCGACCAGCATCGTGGAATCGCCATTGAAGGTGCCGAGACGAATCTTCGGGCCTTGCAGGTCGGCCAGGATGGCGACCGGACGGCCGTACTTCTCTTCCAGGCTACGCACGATCTGGTGACGGCCGCGGTGATCTTCATGCGAACCGTGGCTGAAGTTGAAGCGGAACATGTCCACGCCCGCTTCGAACAACGCGGTAATGGTTTCCAGATCGCCGCTGGCAGGGCCCAGCGTGGCGACGATTTTTGCTTTGCGATTGCGTCTCATGACAGCTTTCTAAAAGTAACAATAAAAAACTAGTGTGTCGTCATGCTGGCAATGCTTGATACAAGCATGACGACGAATGCGTTACAGGATCAGGATGGCCCGGAAGTCATTAACGTTGGTACGCGTCGGTCCGCTGACGATCAGGTCATTCAGCGCGCTGAAGAAACCGTAGCCGTCATTGTTTTCCAGCATGGCTTTCGCGCTCAGGCCCTTGTCGGCGGCGCGTTGCATCGAACCCGGCTGATAGATCGCACCAGCGTTGTCTTCGGAGCCGTCGATGCCGTCGGTGTCGCAGGCCAACGCGTGAATGCCTTGCTGGCCATTCAGCGTCACCGCCAGGCTCAACAGGAATTCCGCATTGCGGCCACCGCGGCCCTTGCCGCGCACGGTGACGGTGGTTTCACCGCCCGACAGGATCACGCACGGTTTCGCAAACGGTTGACCGTAGGCAGCGACCTGTTTCGCCAGCGCGGCATGCACCATGCCGACGTCGCGCGATTCGCCTTCCAGATCATTGGATAGAATGTACGGCGTGATGCCGGCGGCGCGTGCTTTTGCAGCAGCCGCTTCCAACGCATGCTGCGCAGTCGCCCTCACGTGATGTTCATTGCGCGCGAAGCGCGCGTCGCCTGGCTTCGGTGTTTCGCCGGCGCCGGATTCCAGGTGCTTGCGTACGTTGTCCGGAATCTCGATGTTGTACTTCTTCAGGATCGCCAGCGACTGTTCGCAGGTGGTCGGATCGGGCAGCGTCGGACCGGATGCGATCACGCCCGGATCGTCGCCCGGCACGTCGGAAATCAGCAGCGTGACGACGCGTGCCGGTGCGCAAGCCAGTGCCAGGCGACCACCCTTGATCGCGGACAGGTGCTTGCGCACGCAATTCATTTCGGAAATCGTGGCGCCGCTTTTCAGCAGTGCCTTGTTCAATGCCTGTTTCTGTTCCAGCGTGATGCCTTCACCCGGCAGGCTCAGCAAGGCGGAGCCGCCGCCGGTGATCAGGCACAGCACCAGATCGTCTTCGGTCAAACCCTTGACCATTTCCAGCATGCGGCCGGCAGCGGCACGACCGGCTTCATCCGGCACCGGGTGCGCGGCTTCGACCACTTCGATCTGCTTGCAATCCGCGCCGTGTTCGTAGCGCGTGACGACTAGGCCTTCGACCTTGCCAGGCCAGTTGTCTTCGACGACCTTCGCCATGGCGGCGGCGCCTTTACCGGCACCGATGACCAGCGTGCGGCCCTTGGCCGGCTGCTTGGGCAGATAAGCGGGCATGCACTTCTGTGGGCTCACGGCTTCCACTGCGGTGGCATACAGGTCATTCAAAAACTGGCGTGGATCGATCAACATGTGGCAAGAATACGGTGAAATAATTTAACTGGAATGACGGAAATCAAACCGGCATTGCGCCGGGAAAGCGCAATGCCGGCCGGTACAAATGTCGAAGAACGATTACGCCTTGGCGATTTCGTGGTTCGACATGATTTCGATCGCGCGGCACAGTGCCGAGTGATCCAGGCCGCTCATGCCGTTGGCTGCGCAGGCGTTCATCAGCTCTTGCGTTGCAGCGGTGTTCGGCAGCGAAACACCCATCGACTTGGCGCCTTGCAGTGCCAGGTTCAGGTCTTTCTGATGCAGTTCGATACGGAAGCCTGGGTTGAACGTACGCTTGACCATGCGCTCGCCGTGCACTTCCAGAATACGCGAGTTGGCAAAGCCGCCCATCAGCGCTTCACGCACCTTGGCAGGATTTGCACCGGCCTTCGATGCAAACAGCAGCGCTTCGGAAACAGCCTGGATGTTCAGCGCGACGATGATCTGATTCGCAACCTTGGTGGTTTGGCCGTCGCCGTTACCGCCGACCAGCGTGATGTTCTTGCCCATCAGTTCGAACAGCGGCTTGACTTCGTCGAATGCCTTTTGCGAACCGCCGATCATGATCGTCAGCGAAGCGGCTTTCGCGCCGACTTCACCGCCGGAAACCGGCGCGTCCAGGTATTCGCAACCCAGATCGTTAATTTTCTTGGCGAAGCCTTTGGTGGCGATCGGCGAGATCGAGCTCATGTCGACGACGATCTTGCCAGCGGTCAGGCCGGCAGCAACGCCGTCTTCACCGAACAGCACAGCTTCCACGTGCGGGGTATCCGGCACCATCGTGATGATGATGTCGGCGCGCTTGGCGACTTCGGCGCCGGACGTGCAGGACGTTGCGCCGCCGTCGATCAGTTCAGCTGGCGGATTCTTGACGTCGTGCAGATACAGCTTGTGGCCGCCCTTTTGCAGGTTGAGCGCCATCGGCGCACCCATGATGCCCAGACCGATAAAACCGACTTTTGCCATGATGATGACTCCTGAAATTTGGTGTGATTATGTAGTGAGGTGTTGCTGCGGACGAAAGCTGCGTCCTAAAGACCGAGCGGCCCGATCGGACCGCTCAGCTTCAATGCATCAAACGCCGTGTGCTGCGCGCCAGCCCAGACCTTCCACGGTGCCGGCTTTCGGTTTGTATTCGCAACCGATCCAGCCCTTGTAGCCGATCTCGTCGATGAACTTGAACAGGAAACCGTAGTTGATTTCGCCGGTGCCCGGTTCGAAACGACCCGGATTGTCTGCCAGTTGCAGGTGGGCGATGACAGCCAGGTTGTTCTTCATCGTGCTCGCCAGTTCGCCTTCCATGCGTTGCATGTGATAGATGTCGTACTGGTAGAACAGGTTGTCGGAACCGACCTTGGCGATGATGTCCAGCGTCTGCTTGGTGCCCGACAGGAAGAAGCCCGGGATGTCGAACGTGTTGATCGCTTCGATCAGCAGCGGAATGCCAGCGGCTTTCAGCTTCTCGGCAGCGTACTTCAGGTTCGACACGAAGGTCGCTTCAGCCTGCTCGTAGGAAACGCCGGCCGGCACGATACCGGCCAGGCAGTTGATACGCTGGGTGCCGAGCACCTTCGCGTATTCCAGCGCCTTGTCGACGCCTTCCTTGAACTCGGCCACGCGATCCGGGTGGCAGGCAATACCGCGCTCGCCACCGCCCCAGTTACCGGCCGGCAGGTTATGCAGCACCATTTCCAGCCCGTTTTCCTTCAACTTCGCTGCGACATCAGCCGCAGGGAAGTCGTACGGGAACAGAAACTCGACGCCTTTAAAACCGTTCTTTGCAGCCTGTTCAAAGCGGTCCATGAATGGAACCTCGTTGAACAGCATCGTCAGATTGGCAGCAAGTTTCGTCATCTTAGGCTTCCTTCACGTCCAGGATTTCTTCGAATTCGTTAACCGCGTTGATCTCGGTACCCATGGCGATGTTGGTCACGCGCTCGAGGATGATTTCGACGATGACCGGCACCTTGAATTCCTTGATCATTTCCTGCGCCTTGCGGAACGCCGGAGCGATTTCGTTCGGATCGAACACGCGGATCGCCTTGCAGCCGAAGCCTTCGGTGACCTTCACGTGATCCACACCGTACGATGCGTTTTCGGTCGAGTTGATGTTGTCGAACGCCAGCGAGACGCAGTAGTCCATCGTGAACATGCGCTGTGCCTGACGGATCAGGCCGAGGTACGAGTTGTTCACCAGCACGTGGATGTACGGCAGGTTGAACTGCGCGCCTGCACCCAGTTCTTCGATCAGGAACTGGAAGTCGTAGTCGCCGGTGATCGCAACGATCGGGCTGGTCGGATCGGCAGCGCGGACACCCAGTGCAGCCGGAACGGTCCAGCCCAGCGGGCCAGCCTGGCCGCAGTTGATCCAGTTGCGCTCTTTGTACACGTGCAGGAACTGACCGGCAGCGATTTGCGACAGACCGATGTTCGAGACGTAACGGGTGTCCTTGCCGAACACGTTGTTCATCTCTTGATAGACACGTTGCGGCTTGATCGGCGTGTTGTCGAAGTCGGTCTTGCGCAGCATCGTGCGTTTGCGCTGTTGGCACTCGGCCAGCCATGCATCGCGGTTTTTCAGTTTGCCGGCTGCTTTCATCTCTTTCGCAACTTCGATCAGCAATTTCAGTGCTGCTTTTGCGTCGGAAACGATGCCGAGGTCAGGACCGAACACGCGGCCGATTTGGGTCGGCTCGATGTCGATGTGAACGAATTTGCGATCTTTGGTGAAGACGTCGATCGAACCGGTGAAACGGTTTGCCCAACGGTTACCGATACCGAATGCGAAGTCCGAAGCCAGCATCGTTGCATTGCCGTAGCGATGCGACGTTTGCAGGCCGACCATACCGACCATCAGTGGGTGATCGTCAGGAACGGTGCCCCAGCCCATCAGCGTCGGCACGACCGGCACGTTGACCAGTTCAGCGAATTCCTGCATCAGCGGGGTTGCGTCTGCATTGATGACGCCGCCGCCGGAAACCAGCAATGGACGCTCTGCTTCGTTCAGCATGTTCAGCGCGCGTTCGATTTGCTTGCGCGTTGCTGCCGGTTTGTAGACTGGCAATGGTTCGTACAGGTCCGGATCGAATTCGATCTCGGCAACTTGCACGTCGAACGGCAAGTCGATCAGCACTGGACCTGGACGGCCGGAGCGCATGATGTGGAATGCCTGCTGGAATACCATTGGAACCAGGGCCGGTTCGCGAACCATGACGGACCACTTGGTAACTGGCTTCGAGATCGATTCGATATCGACAGCCTGGAAGTCTTCCTTGTGAACACGTGCACGCGGTGCTTGACCGGTCACGCACAGAATTGGGATCGAGTCGGCTTGTGCGGAATACAGGCCGGTGATCATGTCGGTGCCGCCAGGACCCGAGGTGCCCAGGCAAACGCCGATATTGCCGGCTTTTGCGCGGGTGTAGCCTTCGGCCATGTGCGAAGCGCCTTCAACGTGGCGCGCCAGAATGTGCTTGATCGTGCCATTCTTTTGCAGTGCAGCGTAAAACGGATTGATCGCCGCGCCCGGAACGCCGAACGCCTGATCGATACCTTCTTTCTGCATAACCCAGACTGCTGCCTGGGCTGCTGTCATCTTTGCCATCATCTACCTCCAGTGGTGAAATTTTTACTGACGCGTATGGTAATTGGTATGCAATAATTTGAGAATAGAAATTTTACTTAACCAATTAAATACTTCAGGTATCGAATGGATAAGCTCAAACAAATTGAGGCCTTCGTGACCGCCGTCGATCACAGCAGCTTCGCCGCCGCCGCCTTGGCTTTACAGGTCACGCCGGTGATGGTCGGACGAAGAATCGATACCCTGGAGAAACGTTTGGGCGTGCGCTTGCTGCATCGGTCGACACGTAAGCTGGCGTTGACCGAAGAAGGGTCCGTTTTCCTCGAACATTGCCGCAAGTTACTAACCGAACTAGATCAGGCCGAAAGCGCCATCTCGGTCGGCCGCCACAAGGTGACCGGCCATCTGATCGTTTCGGCCCCTGCTTCGTTCGGCCGCCAGCACGTGGCGCCCTACGCGCCTTCCTTCCTGCTGCAGCATCCGGAATTGAAGATGTCGTTCAACCTGACCGACCGCGTTGTCGATCTGGTACAGGAAGGCTACGACATGGGCATCCGCATCGGCGGCACCATCGAACCCAATTTCGTTGCCGTCAAACTGGCCTCCAACAAACGCGTGGTCTGCGGCACGCCGGAATACTTCAAGAAACATGGCCGGCCGAAAACGCTGGACGATCTGACCAAGCACAATTGCCTTGCCTTCAACTTGCAAGGCGGACAACAGCGCGGCTGGTATTTCAATGTGCGCGGCAAGACAGTCTCGGTACGCGCCAATGGCAGCCTCGACTGCAACGACGGCGAACTGCTGCACCGCTGGATGACCGAGGGACTCGGCATCGCCTGGCGTTCGGTGTGGGAAATCCAGCGCCAGCTGGAAGACGGCACGCTGGAAACCGTGCTGGACGAATACGCGATTCCCGAATACGACATCATGGCGGTCTATCCGCAGCAGCGGAATGTGCCGGCCAAGGTGCGCCTGTTCATCTGGCACCTGAAGGCGATGTACAGCCAGGTCGGCTACTGGAGCCGCGAATCGCCGGCAGACTCACAGCCGCAGACGCCGTTCGACCTGCCTGCCTGATTGCCTTCCGTACGGCAGACAATCCCCGCACACACATCATCCACTGCATAAAACAAAAAAGCCGCATCCTGCGATGCGGCTTTTTTTTGAACACCGAGCTATCGGTCTCAGGCTTTCAGCGTTGCCAGCACTTCGTCCAGCATCTTCTTCGCGTCGCCGAACAACATGCGGTTGTTCTCTTTGTAGAACAGCGGGTTGTCGACGCCGGCGTAACCGGAAGCCATCGAACGTTTCATCACGATCGACGTTTCTGCCTTCCAGACTTCCAGAACCGGCATGCCGGCGATCGGGCTGTCCGGATCATCCTGTGCGTCCGGGTTCACGATGTCGTTCGCGCCGATGACCATCACCACGTCGGTATCCGGGAAATCTTCGTTGATTTCATCCATTTCCAGCACGATGTCATACGGCACTTTGGCTTCCGCCAGCAGCACGTTCATGTGACCAGGCATACGACCGGCAACCGGGTGAATCGCGAAACGCACGTTGGCGCCCTTGGCGCGCAGGAACTTGGTGATTTCGTTCACTGTGTGCTGTGCTTGCGCAACCGCCATGCCGTAACCCGGCACGATGACGACGCTTTTTGCTTCGCGCAGCAGTTCTGCAGTTTCCTGTGCAGAAACAGGCGTCGCTTCGCCAACCTGTTCCTTGACGGCGCCGCCCGACTTCGGAGCACCGCCGCCGAAGCCGCCGGCGATCACGCTGAAGAAGTTACGGTTCATTGCCTTGCACATGATGTACGACAGAATCGCACCCGACGAACCGACCAGCGCACCGGTCACGATCAGCAAGTCATTGCCGAGCATGAAGCCGGTAGCCGAAGCTGCCCAGCCGGAGTAACTGTTGAGCATCGACACCACGACCGGCATGTCGGCGCCACCGATCGCCATCACCATATGGATGCCGAACAGCAGTGCAATGACCGTCATGACGAGCAAGGGCATCATGCCTTCAGCCGGCGATGGTGCATTGATGAACTCGCGACCGAACCAGATCACGACCAGCAAGCCAATCAGATTGATGAAATGGCGAGCCGGCAACAACAGCGGTTTGCCGCCGACCTTGCCGTTAAGCTTGCCGAATGCAATCAGCGATCCCGAGAAGGTCACGGCACCGATCAGGATACCGATATAGATTTCCACTTCGTGGATGATCTTCTCGGCACCTTCATAGTGCATCGACGGATCGATGTAGCTGGCGAAACCGACCAAGCAGGCTGCCAGACCGACGAAGCTGTGCATCAATGCGACCAGCTCCGGCATTTCGGTCATCTTGACCTTCTTGGCGGCATACAGACCGACAGCAGCACCGATCAGCAACGCGATGATGATCCATGCATAGCCTTCCGGCGTAACACGTGGGCCAAACACCGTGGCGATCACGGCAACGCCCATACCGATCATGCCGTACAGGTTGCCGCGACGCGAGGTTTCCGGGTGCGACAAGCCGCCCAGGCTGAGGATAAAGAGGATGGTTGCTCCGATGTAGGAGACAGTAGCCAGATTTGCAGACATTCAGGGTCTCCTTAATTCTTGCGGAACATATCAAGCATGCGACGGGTGACGGCAAAGCCACCGAACATGTTGATCGCGGTAAGAGCAATAGCGACGGCAGCGAGACACTTGATCAGCATCTCGGGACGCGTAATGCCATCCGCAAGCGGAGGAGCAACCTGGACCAGCGCGCCAAGCACGATGATCGACGAAATGGCGTTCGTCACGCTCATCAGCGGCGTGTGCAATGCCGGCGTGACGTTCCAGACGACCATGTAGCCGATGAAGCAACCCAGAACGAACACGGTGAAGTGACCGAGGAAAGCGGTCGGCGCACCCATGCCGATCAGCCAGAACAGCACTGCAGCGAAGATGAACATGGTCACCACGCGCTTCGGCGACGACACATTACCGCTCGGGCCGTGGCCGTGCGCAGGCGCCGGTGCTGCGGCCGGCTTGGCCACCGGAGCAGCCACTGGTTTCGGCGGTGGAGGCGGCCAGGTGATGTTGCCTTCCTTGATGACGGTCAGCCCGCGAATGGCTTCGTCTTCCATGTTGACGTTGACGGTACCGTCGGTCGTCTTTTTACCTTCGGCGTCCTTGCACAGCTCTTCGGTCAGGCGCAGCAGGTTGGTGGCATACAGCGTGCTGGCCTGCTTGGGCAGGCGGCTCGGCAAATCGGTGTGACCGATGATGGTCACGCCGTGTTTCACCACGACCTTGCCGGGTTCGGTCAGTTCGCAGTTACCGCCCTGCTCAGCTGCCATATCGACGATCACGCTGCCGG
>DATDLO010000031.1:0-6427 GCA_036519215.1 Oxalicibacterium sp. | reverse complement strand
TGCCGATGCAGAGGCATCGTCGGCCAAAGGCAGCCGTTCCGCTTCGCAGGAAGATGAATCCGATGAAGGGTTCGGCGACATGCTGGGCAGCGTGTTCGGCAACGGTTCGGGCAGCCGTAGTGGACGCAGCAAAAGCCGCCGCAGCGATACTGTCGTCGAATCGATGATGAAATCGGCGGCGCGTACGATCGGCTCGACGGTCGGGCGTGAAATCATCCGCGGTGTGCTGGGTTCCATCCTGAAGCGATAAGTACCGGTAACGTCGAGTGCGCGTATTGCCGCGCAATCGATACCGTTTCTGTTTCAACCGTGTCGACGCTGTTACGTGTTGCTGGGAGGCGCGGCCGACAGGTCCGCCGCGTGATCGAGAAAGTAGCGCATCAGCCAGCGGCCGGCCGGGCCGGGTGCATCGTCGGTGCGGTTGATCATGTGCAGCGAATACTGGCCGGCCGTCAGGTGTTCCAGTTGCAGGTGCACCAGCCGGCCTTCCTCGACGTCGGCGCGCACCATTTCTTCCGGCATCGATCCCCACCCCAATCCGTTCAGCAGCAGCATGTGCTTGGCGCCAAGATCGCCCAGGCGCCAGTCGCGTAGCGCCACCACGCCGAAATTCTGCCCGGCCGTCAGCTGGCTGCGGTCGGTCAGCACCAGTTGCGTATAGTCGCGCGCCGCTTCGGTCGGGATCGTGCCCTGCATCTGGCCCAGCGGATGCGACGGCGCGGCGACCGGAATCATCGTGATGTAGCCCAGTTGCTGTGCCTGGAAGATGTCGGGGAAATCCAGCATCGGGCCGGCGATGCCGATCTGGCAGACCCGTTCGCTGACCAGATGCTTGACCGCGCCCAGCGCTTCGATGCGCAGGCGCAATCCGACCGTCGGGAATTCCTGCTGGAAGGCTTTCAGCGCCTGTACCAGCTGGCAGTTCGGAAACATTACGTCCACCACGATCGACACTTCCGCTTCCAGCCCGAGCGACATCATCTTCGCGCGGGCGCGCATCGCATCGATCTTCATGCCGACCGTGCGCGCATCGGCCAGCAGGGCCTTGCCGGCTTCGGTCAGCGTCGGCTTGCGTTTGCTGCGATCGAATAGCGCCACATTCAATTGCGCTTCCAGATTGGCGATCGTGTAGCTGACGACCGATTGCGTGCGATGCAATTCCACCGCCGCGCGCGAGAAGCTGCCGCAATCGATGACGGCGACGAAGACGCGCAACTGGTCCAGTGTCGGCAGGCCGGGATCTCTCATATCTAAAAAATCGATACTAATTAGTTAAACAAAGTGGGTTTTCTGAATACTAAACCTGTCCTACGATGCTTGCAACGACACAGCAATGTGTTCCAAACAAGACGCCAACGACAAACGTCACGGCGAAACGTGAACAGAAACCAGAAAGAAAGCGAGCCCATCATGACCAAGATTCTTCACATCAACAGCAGCGTGCGTAACACCGATTCGATCTCGCGCAAGGTAACCGGCGATTTCGTCGCCAAATGGAAAGCCAGGGACGCGAACGCCGTCATCGTCGAACGCGACCTCGCGATCAATCCGCCGCCGCACCTGACCGAAAAGACGCTGGGCGCCTTCTTCACCGCGCCGGAGCAGCGCAGCGCCGAACAGAACGACATCGTCAAACTGTCCGAAACGCTGGTGCAGGAATTGTTCGATGCCGACGTCATCGTGATCGGCGCGCCGATGTACAACTTCTCGATCACGTCCGGCCTGAAAGCCTGGATCGATCAGGTGGCACGCGCCGGCGTCACGTTCAAGTACGGCGAAAACGGCCCGGTCGGCCTGCTGAACGGCAAAAAGGTCTATATCTTCACCGCACGCGGCGGCGTCTACAGCCAGGGACCGGCGGCGGCGATGGATTTCCATGAGACCTATCTGCGTGCCGTGCTGGGCTTCATCGGCCTGAAAGACGTGACCTTCATTCACAGCGAAGGCCTGGCGATGGGCGCGATCGGTGTCGAAAAGGCGCTGGAGCAGACCAACAAGGCCATCAACGAATTGCTGCCAGCCTGATATCCTTCGTCTTTCGCCAAAAACGCTCCGCGGCCGAAGCATGACTTTTCGGCATCGGCGCGTCGTTCGGCGGTCCTTGATTGATGATGATATCGTTGCACCATGAAACCCAGCCTTGCCTCTGCCGCCAACGCGGATATTCCCGAATCTGAACTCGACTATGTCGCCTCGTGCAATCTGCCGATGCCATGGGCGACGTTCCGTCTGCACGCGTTCGTCGAGCCGGGAACGGGCAAGGAGCATGTCGCTATCACGCTGGGCGATGTTGCCAATGGCGAACCGGTGCTGTCGCGCATTCATTCCGAATGCCTGACCGGCGATGCGTTGTTCAGCCTGCGCTGCGATTGCGGTCCGCAGCTGGAAGCGGCGCTGCAGATGATCGCGCAGGAAGGTCGCGGCGCCTTGTTCTATCTGCGCCAGGAAGGACGCGGCATCGGCCTCGTCAACAAGATTCGCGCCTATCAGTTGCAGGATGCCGGCGCCGATACGGTGGAAGCCAACGAACAACTCGGCTTCAAGGCCGACCAGCGCAATTACAAATTGTGCCTGCCGATGCTGCAGCATCTGGGTATCTCGACGTTGCGCCTGATGACGAACAATCCGCGCAAGATCACCGCGCTGGAACAACTGGGACTGAAAGTCGTCGAGCGCGTGCCGCTGATCGTGACGCGCAATCCGCACAACGAACGCTACCTGACGACCAAGGCGATCAAGCTCGGCCACCTGTTCTGACGCTTCCCCGCGTTTCGACTTTCAACGCCATTCGCGGCGCCAGCCGGGAAATCCTGCTGCCGCTACAATCGCCGCATGGCCGATTCCTCTTCCTCTTCCGCGCGCAGGCAGCTGCTGATCGGCCTGGCCATTGCCATTTCCGGCGCCGTGCTGTTTTCCGCCAAGGCGATCGTCGCCAAGCTGATCTATCGCTATGACGTCGATGCCGTCACGCTGATCGCCTTCCGCATGCTGTTTTCGCTGCCGTTCTTCGCGGCGATCGCATTCTGGCAGGCGCGGCAATCTCCGCCGCTGACCGGACGCGAGCGCGGGCAGATCGTTCTGCTCGGTTTGCTCGGCTACTACCTTTCCAGTTTTCTCGATTTTCTCGGCTTGCAGTACATCACGGCCGGACTTGAACGGCTGATCCTGTTTCTGACGCCGTCGTTCGTGTTACTGATTTCGGTTGTCCTGCTGAAGAAGAAAATCAGTGCGCTCGAATGGACTGCGCTTGCCATTTCATATGCGGGCACCGTGCTGGTCTTCGTGCACGATGCGCGGCTGGGTGGCGCCAACGTCGCGCTCGGTAGTGCGTTCGTGCTGGGTGCCGCACTTTCCTATGCGTGGTATCTCCTGCTGTCGGGCGAATTGCTCAAGCGCGTCGGCACGATGCGGCTGGTCGCCTATGCGATGTGCGTATCCAGCGTGGTCTGCATCCTGCAATTCTTCCTGTTGCGTCCGGCGGCCATGCTGGTGCAGCCGATGGCGGTGTATGGACTGTCGGCATTCAATGCCTTTTTCTGCACGGTGCTGCCGGTGTTTCTGACGATGATCGCAGTGCAGCGCATCGGCGCGCCGACTGCATCGCAGGCCGGCATGATCGGGCCGGTATCCATCCTGTTTCTCGCCGCATGGATTCTGGGCGAGCCGATCACCGGCATCCAGATCGCCGGCACCGTGTTGGTGTTGTGTGGCATTTATCTGCTGTCGAAGAAAAAGACCTAGGAGGCGAAGATGGATTTAGGCATACGCGGGAAAACCGCATTGGTCTGCGGCGCCAGCCGCGGTCTGGGATACGGTTGCGCGGAGGCGCTGGCAGCTGAAGGCGTGAAGCTGACGCTGGTGGCGCGCCGCGCAGAAGTGCTGGAAGCAGCGGCAGGGCAAATTCGGAAGGCGCACGGTGCCGAGGTCGTTGCAATTGCGGCCGACATCGCGACGCCGGAGGGACGCGCGCAGGTGCTGTCGGCGTGTCCGCAGCCTGACATTCTTGTCACCAATGCGGCCGGACCGAAGCAGGGCGATTTCCGCGACTGGTCGCGCGACGACTGGATCGCTGCGCTGGATGCCAACATGCTGACACCGATCGAACTGATCAAGGCGACCGTCGACGGCATGATCGCCCGCGGCTTCGGCCGCATCGTCAACATCACGTCGAGTGCGGTGAAGGCGCCGATCGATTCTCTGGGTTTGTCGAATGGTGCGCGCGCCGGCTTGACAGGCTTCGTTGCGGGCCTCGCGCGCCGCACGGTTGCGCATAATGTGACGGTCAACAACCTGTTGCCTGGCGCCTTCGATACCGACCGGCTGGCAGCGATCTTTTCATCCGCTGCGCAGGCGACCGGCAAATCGCTGGATGAAATCGGCGAAAAACGGCGCAATGCGATTCCCGCCAGGCGTTTCGGCACGCCGCAGGAATTCGGTGCCGCCTGTGCCTTCCTGTGCAGTGCACATGCCGGTTACATTACGGGGCAGAATCTGTTGATCGATGGCGGCGCCTATCCGGGCACCTTCTGATCGGACACTTTCTGATTCGGGCAGGATATGAAACGGCGCGATTTTCCGAGAGCGAGATATTCATGACGAAAGCGATCAGGATAGAAAAGAATGGCGGTCCCGAAGTAATGGAATACGTCGATGTCGATGTGCCGCCGCCCGGCCGGGGCGAGGCGTCGGTGCGCCAGGCCGCCTGCGGGTTGAATTACATCGACGTCTATTTCCGCAGCGGCCTGTACAAGCAGCCGCTGCCCGGAGGCATTGGCATGGAAGGCGCGGGTGTGGTCGATGCGGTCGGTCCCGGCGTCACGCACGTTCGCCCTGGCGACCGGGTCGCCTATGCCGGGCATCCGCCGGGCGCCTATGCGCAGTGGCGCACGGTGCCAGCCAATATTCTCGTCAAGCTGCCGAAATCCATCGATTTCGATGTGGCGGCGGGCATGATGCTGCAAGGCATGACCGTGCAATATCTCTTTCGCCGCACCTTCCGCCTGCAGGGCGGCGAGACGATCCTGTTCCACGCGGCAGCTGGCGGCGTCGGCCTGATTGCCTGCCAGTGGGCGCGTGCGCTGGGTGTGACGATGATCGGTACGGTGAGTTCGGACGAGAAGGCCGAACTGGCGAAGCAGCACGGTTGCAAGCACGTGATCAACTACCGCAAGGAAAATTTTGTCGAACGCGTGAAGGAAATCACGAACGGCGAGGGTGTGCCGGTCGTCTACGATTCGGTCGGCAAGGACACGTTCACCGATTCGCTCGACTGTCTGTCGCCGCTGGGCATGATGGTCAGCTACGGCAGCGCTTCCGGCCCGGTGCCGCCGTTCAGCCTCAACGAACTGGCGTCGCGCGGTTCGCTGTTCATCACGCGGCCGTCGCTGTTCAGTTATACCGCCAAGCGCGATGATCTGGAGATGATGGCGGCTGAGCTGTTCGGCATGGTGGAAGGCGGCAAGATCGGCATCGAGGTAAACCAGCGCTATGCGCTGCAGGATGCGGCGCAGGCGCATCGCGATCTGGAAGCGCGCAAGACCACCGGTTCGACCATCCTGATTCCTTGAGGAGCGCGCAGTGCAGGAAGCCGATATGCAAGCCGACGAAAAAACGCAAACCAACCCGATGCAGCATCCGGAAGAACCGCCGTCCGGTGCGGATGGCTCGCCCAAGTTTGGCCGGCTGCTGCTGTTGTTGGCGTTTGCCGTGCTGATGGTCGTGGCGTTGACTTTCGGTTCGCTGGCTTATTACACCTGATATCACCTGATATATCCGGCGCGTCCGGTTGAAATGAAAACGGCAGCCCGCATTTGCAGGCTGCCGTTTTTTTCCAGCGGATTTGAAAATCAGTTATTTGATGCCGGTTCCGTTTGCAGCTTGTCGTTCGCTGCCGGTTGTTTATCCGTGACTTCCAGTTTCACGCGGTGCGGCACGCCGCTGCGGCCCGGGAAGTCCGCAAAGGCGCTCTTGACCATGTAAGGCATCGCAAACGCCAGCGAGCCGTTGCCGCCATCGCTGTCCACTGTCACGTCGTACAGTTTCTTGCCATCGCGGATTCGCGTGATCAATACGTTCAACTGGCGGGTGAAGACCTGATATTGCACCTCGCGATATTGCGTGACCGGCGGACCGTACCAGAACGGATCGTAATAATAAGGGCCGTAGTAGCCGCGCCATGCCGGACCGTAAAACGGATAGCCGTAACCATACGGCCAGTACGGATCGACCACCGGTTCCACGACACGGACATCACGCCCGTCGATGCTGTAATGCATCGATACCTTGAGGATGGCGGCGCGCAGATTCTGCGCTTCGACGAAGCCCAGCCGGCTCAATTCAGCACGTACCAGATTTTCGTAGCTCTGGTATTCCAGGTTGTTCTGCTGCTCGGGTGTGCGGTCGAAGGCATAAACTTTGTTCGGCATCT
>DATDLO010000030.1:0-4773 GCA_036519215.1 Oxalicibacterium sp. | reverse complement strand
GCTTGTCAAGCCACAAGCATGGGATGTGGTAGTCCGTTCTACTGTGAGCCATAAAAATTTCCCGACGGCACGATTGGATAAATGTGTTTTCGTCTTGCTTAAAGTTTAGGCAGAACAAATTTTACAAAAAATGTAACAAATACGAACTTTCGCATGCTTAGCTACACCAAGCGAAGGTTTTGTGTTGCGCGTGATTTTCCCTCTGGAAATTCATGCCTGCATCGCATTTCCATGGTGCAAAAATCGATGCGTGCATATTCTGTCTTCCGGTGTGGCGGTTCTGCGTGGCCGACACAATTTTGCAGGGCACGCGCGATCTGCTTTATCTCGTCATTGCGACACATCGACATCACTCAGGAGACTTCATGCTTCGTTCCGATACGCTTTTTGGCAAGCGCGATGCCAATTCGCCCAATCCTCCACTCGGTTCCTCCCACGCATCTTCGTCATTGAATTCGTCAGGCAGTTCGTCTGGCGCCAACAGTTTCAACAAGCCGTCGTCCCTGTCGTCGGGCGGCCTGAACAATGCGCAGCAACAATCGACATCGACCACCAATGAAGTCGGCAGCAAACTGATCGTCGGACCCAACATCAAATTGAAGGGCGTCGAAATTACCGATTGCGACACGCTGGTTGTCGAAGGTTTCGTCGAGGCGACGATGGATTCGCGCGTGATCCAGATCGCCAAGAACGGTTCGTTCAAGGGCTCGGCCGGCATCGACATCGCCGAAATTCATGGCGAATTCGACGGCGACCTGACGGTGCGCCAGAAACTGGTGATCTACGCGTCGGGCAAGGTCTCGGGCAAGATCCGCTACGGCAACGTGGTGATCGAAGAAGGCGGTCAGCTGGCCGGTGACGTCCAGGTGGGCGCGGGTTCGTCCGCAGCGAAGAATCTGTCCGTCGCCAAGAGCGTCTGACGCTTGCGCGAGCGGCCGTCTTGCCGCTCGCCATTTTCAGGAACCGCCATTCACGGCGATTCCCGGATATTGCTGTGCGTTTCTGTGCTGTGCATTTCGCAACCTGAGGCGACGCATCTGCTCAACAAAAAAGCACGCACCGGAAACGGTTGCGTGCTTTTTTATGTGTTTTCCATTTGCGGCGATTCGTCCGCCGGCCGGCAGGATTATTTCAGGATGCGTTGCAGGAAACTGCTGATGTCGTTGATTTCTTCCATGCAGACCGAATGCGGCATGTCGTACTCGTGCCATTCGACGTCGTAGCCATGCTTCTGCAGCAGCGCCAGCGACTGCTGCGCGCGCGCGATCGGGATCACCTGGTCGCCCTTGCCGTGTCCGTAGTAAATCGGCGTGGTCTTGTTTGCTTCGCTACGTTCGGCTTCGAAGGAATCCTCCAGCGGCAGGTAGCCGGACAGGCAGATGAAGCCGCCGAGTTTTTCCGGGTGGCGCAGGCCGGTCTGCAGCGTCATCGCGCAGCCTTGCGAGAAGCCGGCCAGCAGGATCTTGTCGGCGGCGATGCCGCGTTCCTTCTCGCGTTCGATCAGCGCGTTGATGTCGGCCTGCGAGTCGCGCAGGGTTTTCTCATCGTCGTCGCGGCCGAATTCGGTCGACCAGATGTCGAACCACGCCGGCATCATGCGGCCGCCGTTGATGGTGACCGGCAGCATGGGCGCATGCGGGAAGACGAAACGGATGCCGGGGCAGCCGGCCAGGTCCAGTTCCTTGACGATGGGGACGAAATCGTTGCCATCGGCGCCCAGGCCATGCATCCAGATGACGGAAACGGTGGGATTCGGTGCGGTTTGCAGTTCGACGGTTTTCAGGGTCATGATGTGAGTGGCACGGCGGCCAGGGCTTTCGACAGATTCAGAAATTGTGTGCGTTATTTTTACGCGTGTTTTGCGCGGATCGCATGCTTGGGACGCCATGCCTTGCAGACGGCATCGTTGGTTTCGATGTAAGGGCCGCCGATCAGGTCGATGCAGTAAGGTACGGCTGCGAAGATGCCGCCGACCAGTTGCTTGCCATCGGCATCCTTCAGGCCTGCCAGCGTTTCCTTGATCGATTTCGGCTGGCCGGGCAGATTCATGATCAGTGCCGCGTGATCTGCTGTTTCGCGGATCACGGCCACCTGTCGCGACAGGATCGCAGTCGGTACGAAGTGCAGGCTGACTTGCCGCATCTGTTCGCCGAAGCCCGGCATTTCCTTGGTGCCGACAGCCAGTGTCGCTTCCGGCGTCACGTCGCGCCGCGCCGGGCCGGTGCCGCCGGTGGTGATGACGAGATCGCAGCGTTCGCTGTCGACCAGTTCGATCAATGCCTGTTCGATCGCCGGTTTTTCGTCCGGGACCAGGCGCGTGACGGCCTGCCACGGACTGGTCAGCGCGGCCGTGAACCACGCCTGCAACGCCGGAATGCCTTCGTCCTGGTAGACGCCGCTGGAGGCGCGATCGGAAATCGATACCAGGCCGATTTTCAGTTCGTCAGGATTGTTCTTCGTCGGCATCGTCGTCCTCATCGATAGGTTGTGCGGTCGGTGCTTGCAGCTGTTTCAGGATCTGGAAGATTTCGCGGTAGGCCTTGGGCGGCTTGTTCTCGGCCTGTTCCTTGCGCGCATTGCGGATCAGCGTGCGCAATTGCTGCGCATCGAGTGCGGGATGATTCTGCAGCAGTTGTGTCAATGCCTTGTCGTCGGCCAGCAGTTTCTCGCGCTGGCGTTCGATCGCATGG
Organism: Oxalicibacterium sp.; assembly: GCA_036519215.1. GTDB lineage: Bacteria > Pseudomonadota > Gammaproteobacteria > Burkholderiales > Burkholderiaceae_D > Oxalicibacterium. Next base: position 2,083 of record DATDLO010000030.1, on the reverse strand, counting down.
AGCGCCGCGGTTTCGGCCTTCGATGCGCCTTTCCAGCTGTCGAGCACTTTGCGGATCGCGGCAATTTCGTCTTCTTCCAGCGAACGCATGACCTTGCCGACATATTGCAGCTGGCGGCGGCGTCCTTCGTGATCCTTGATCTTCTGGCATTCGAGAATCGCGTCGCGCACGTTTTCCGGCATCGGCACGCGTTTGAGGCGATCGCGCGGTTCGGCGACCAATTCTTCGCCGAGTTTTTGCAGCGCCGTCATCTGGCGCTTCAGTTCGGATTTTGACGGGCGTTCGTACTCCTGCTCGAATTCGTTCGAACTGAAGCCGACGGAGCCGCGGTTGGCGTTGGGCATGATGGGGTTTTCTCGAGGAGACGAGCCAATTTACGACAGGCTGCTATGATAACCGCTTTAGCGATTTTCCCGAAGAAACGACCCCGATGAGCGACTCCGTATTTACCCACAGCCAGGACCAGTTGAAGCAGTTTGCGCAGGACGTATTGCGTTACGCAAAAGAAAAGGGCGCATCCGGCGCGGCGGTGGAAATCAACGAAGGCAACGGCCTGTCGGTGAGCGTGCGCAAGGGCAGCGTGGAAACCATCGAGCAGAACAAGGACAAGGGGATGGGCGTGACCGTCTATCTCGGCGCAGAGGGCCATATCCGCCGCGGTAATGCCAGCACGTCCGATTTCTCGCCGCAGGCGTTGCGCGATACGGTTGAAGCCGCCTACAACATCGCGCGCTTCACCGCCGAAGACGATTGCGCCGGCTTGCCGGACGAGGACATGCTGGAACGCCAGCCGCGCGATCTGCAACTGTGCCATCCGTGGCTGATCTCGACCGAGGAAGCGGTGGAACTGGCGCGCCGCGGCGAGGCCGCCGCCCTGAATGTCGACAAGCGCATCACCAACAGCGAGGGCGCGGGCGTCTATGCGCAGCAATCGCATTTCGTCGCTGCCAATTCGCGCGGCTTCATCGGCGGCTATCCGTATTCGCGCCACACGATTTCGGTTGCGCCGATCGCCGGCAAGGGCAACAACATGCAGCGCGACGACTGGTATTCGTCGATGCGCGACCCGAAGAAACTGGCCAGTCCGGAGTCGATCGGCCGCTATGCGGCGGAACGTGCGCTGGCGCGACTGAATGCGCGCAAGCTCGATACGCGCAAATGCCCGGTATTGTTCGAGGCGCCGCTGGCAGCCGGCCTGCTGGGCGCTTTCGTACAGGCGGTATCGGGCGGTGCGCTGTACCGCAAGTCCACTTTCCTGCTCGATTCGCTGGGCAAATCGGCGTTTGCGCCGCATGTGCAGATCGTCGAGGAGCCGCATGTGACCGGCGCAGTCGGTTCCGCACCGTTCGACGAGGAAGGCGTGCGCACGGCGCGGCGCGACGTGGTGCGCAATGGCATCGTGCAGGGCTACTTCCTGTCCACCTATTCGGCGCGCAAGCTCGGCATGAAGACGACCGGCAACGCCGGCGGCTCGCACAACCTGTCGATCACGTCTTCGCTGACGCAGCCGTCCGACGATTTCAAGGCGATGCTGAAGAAGCTCGATACCGGCCTGCTGGTGACCGAACTGATGGGGCAGGGCGTCAATTACGTGACAGGCGACTATTCGCGCGGCGCATCAGGGTTCTGGGTCGAGAAGGGCGTGATCCAGTATCCGGTGGAGGAAATCACGATCGCCGGCAACATGAAGGACATGTTCATGCAGATCGCGGCCATCGGCGCCGATACGCTGGTGCGCGGCACCAAACAGACCGGTTCCATTCTGATCGAGAATATGGTGGTTGCCGGTAGTTAAGGATTACGATTTCGTAGTAAGGTAATGCCCGTTGCATGCGATGTCATCGTGCATCGCATGTCACGTTACAAAGCGATAAAAAAGAGCTGTCCAACCACCAGGAGACAAAATGGAACGTCGTTCATTCCTAAAGAAAGCGGCCGTCGGCGCATCGGCCGGCGCCATTGCCGCACCGACCTTTGCACAATCCAATCCGGCGCTCAACTGGCGTCTCGCATCGAGCTTCCCGAAATCGCTGGACACCATCTACGGCGCAGCTGATATCTTCGTCAAGCGCGTATCGCTACT
>DATDLO010000029.1:0-6865 GCA_036519215.1 Oxalicibacterium sp. | reverse complement strand
CGGACTGGCATCCGGCATTTCCGTCATCACCAGCCTGCTCGACAAGGAAACCTTTCCCACGCCGGACAAGCAACAGCGCCATGCAGAAGATGAAGGTTTCGGCATCTCGCCCTTCGTCTTCTTCGCCGTACTGATCTTCATCACGTTGTGGCGCAGCCGTGGCGGACGCGGCGGCGGCCGGCGCGGGCACCGCAGCGACGGCTGGGGCAATGCCGCCGGCGTCATCCTCGGCAGCGCGATCGGCAACCATTACGGACGCCGTCCGCCGGGAGGATTCGACGGCGGTTTCGGTGGCTTTGGTGGCGGCGGATTCGGTGGTGGCGGTGGCGGATTCGACGGCGGCGGCGCTTCGGGGAACTGGTGATGAACAGACTGACGCGCACACTACGACATCTGGCGACGAACCGCCGCACCGGCAGCAAAGCCTTTCCCGTCGAAACGCTGAAGGCTATTCAATCCGCCATTGCCGAAGGCGAAACCCAGCATCGTGCCGAAGTGCGCCTGATCGTCGAACCGGCGCTCGATTTGGCTGCAGCATGGAGCGGCATGACTTCACGCCAGCGTGCACACGAATTGTTCACGCTGTACGAAGTGTGGGACACGGAAGAAAACTGTGGCGTACTGGTCTACATCAATCTCGCCGATCATCAGGTCGAGATCGTCGCCGACCGCGGCATCGCACGTTGCGTACCGCCCGAAGGATGGCAGACGATCTGCCGCACGATGACGGACGGCTTCGCACAGCGCATCTATCACGACAGCGCCATCGCCGGGCTGAAGCAGATGAACGCGCTGTTGCGCACGCATTTCCCGGAAAACGCTTCGCAAACGGCCGAAACGGCATCCAACCAGCTCCCGGACCGACCTATTCTGCTCTGACGCAATTTGCGTAAATTCTCTTTGTGCGAAATACAAATGCGTACGAAGTGCGCATAGATGAAGTACATGAAAAAAGTCGGCCCCTTCTTGAAGCTGCCGGCTTTTCGTTAATGCCGTGAATCAGTAGTCTTCCTCCCCAAGTCATCTCTGTGCACAACGGTTGCACCATATCGAACCGTGGAAGCAAAATCTATTCAGATCGCTGGTATGCCCCATCGTAGTCGTCGACCACATTGACGGGACGGCCGCGTTTCTTCCACAACCTCTCTGCCACCGGCAAAATTTAGCCTTTTTCGTATACCCATTGCAGCAGCGCATCCTGGGCCGCCTGCCCGCGCACCGCATGAATGTCGTTGATGATGCAAACCACCACATAACGCCGACCCGACGCCGCCAGCACGTAGCCGGCGACCGCGCGCACGCCGTCCAGCGAGCCGGTCTTGATATGCGCATGGCCGGCAACCGTATCGTCCACCAGCCGCTTGCGCATCGTCCCGTCCAGTCCGACCACCGGCATCGACGACATCAGTTCCGGCATCACCGGCGAACGGAAAGCCGCCGCCAGCATGCGCCCCATCATCGCCGGCGTGACCTGCTCGATGCGCGACAGGCCTGAGCCGTTCTCGATCACCAGCTTGGACGTGTCGATGCCCTTGTGGTCCAGCCAGCCCTTCACGATGGTAGCGGCCGCTTCCGGCGTCGCCGGCAGGTTGCCGGTTTCCGCCGCGATCGTCAGCAGCAGCTGGCGCGCCATCACGTTGTTGCTGTACTTGTTGATATCGCGCACGACTTCCGGCAGCGACGGCGACTGCCATTCGGCGACAAGACGCGCATCCACAGGCGTCACGCCATCCGTCACCTCACCCGTGAACACGCCGCCGGATTCGCGCCACAACTCGCGGAACACGCGGCCGAAGTATTCGGTGCCGTTGAGTCCATACGGATGCAGATACCAGGTTTTTTCGCCGCAGGAAGACGGATAGCTGCCGTCGAAACGCAAGCCGCCGGCATCAAGCTGCGCGTTCAATCCTGCCTGCCAGTCGCCGCAAGGCCCGTTCGACAATACCGGCGCGGCAATCGGCATGCCGGCCACCGGCGGATCGGTCTGCACGGCAACTGCCAGATGCATCGGCTGCGGCAGGAAATGCAGCGCCAGCACCTTGTAGTTCAGCAGCAGCGCATCGGGGCCGGCGTTATACGGTTTGGCTGGCTCGTCGTCGAAGCGTGCCGGATCGTAGGGCATGGCGGCGAACACGCTGCGATCGAGCACTAGGTTGCCGCGTATCTCGCGAATGCCGGATGCGCGCACCTGCCGCAGCAACTGCCAGAATTTTTCCGTCACCAGTTTCGGATCGCCGCTGCCCTTGATGATCAGATCGCCGTTCAGCACGTCGCCGTCCTGCGTGCCGGTCGCATAGACGCCCGTCTTCCACGTGAACGCCGGACCGAGCAGATCGAGCGCGGCATTGCTGGTCACCAGCTTCATCGTCGAAGCGGGATTGAAGCCGGCTTCGGCATTCAGCGCCAGCATCGGCGCCGCTCCCGTCACTTGCTGCACATACACGCCCACCGCCTGCAACGGGATCGCGCTGCGATTGAGCGCATCGGTCACAGCGCCCGGCAGGCGCTGTGCCGACGAGGCAGACGACATGAGCGAAAGAAACAGGACGCAGAGGAGGGAAAAGTATTTGACGGTTCGCATGGCGGCAGGCTGGATGAACAGTCCGGAATTATTGCATGGTGATCGCACTGCCCGCCCGACAGGCATCCAAGAGAGGGCAGAATACGCGGCAAACAGCATTACAATGGAATGCCCGAACGCAACAGACACCAGACAGACATCAAGGAACCGCATGCCGACATCCGCTCTTTCGCGATGCATTCATCTTCGCGTCCCGCCGGCAGGATGCTAACATGAGTCCGGCTTACGAACCGCTGGTGCGTGCCATCGGCTGGATCGACGGTATCGCGTTCGGCTTGGCACTGCTGCTGATACTGGCAGCCTGCGCGCTGCGCATCGCACAGAAGAAAAAGCTGCGCAGGGAACACGACTTTCTCGCTGTCTGGCATCCGCTGTTGCTGAACGCGCTCGCTTCCTCTATTCCGCCGCACCTGCCCATGCTGGCTGCCGATGAACGCGTGCCCTTTCTGAAACTCTGGAACAGCCTGATGCGCGACGCCGGCGGAGAGGCCGCGCACAACCTGATCGACGTCGCCCGCGCCATCGGCTGCGATCGTTTCGCGCGGCACATGCTACATCACGGCAGCCGTGCCGAATGCCTGCTGGCGACGATGGCGCTTGGCCATCTGTGCGACCAAGTCGCACGCGAAGCGCTGACCACACAGACACTGGCTGCCGACAGCATCACTTCGCTGCACGCCCTCCACGCACTGGTACGCATCGATGCCGACACCACGGCCGCCGAACTGACGCCGCTGATGCTGGCACGCACCGACTGGTCGATCGCCCAAGTCGCCTCCATCGTGCAGACGGCACAGAATGCCTTCGCACCGACGCTGCTGACAGCCGTGGCGGACCATCCTGCCGAGCATCTGCCGCGCACGCTGCGGCTGCTGGAAGCACTGCACCTGTCGCCGCCACCTGCCGTCCTCATCGCCTTGCTGAAGCGCGACGATGCGGAAATCGTCGCCGCTGCGCTGCGCACCATCCACGACACGGAAATGCTGCCACAAGTGCGCCCGCTGCTACGGCATGACGACTGGCGTGTGCGCCTGCAGGCTGCCAAGGTCGTCGGCCATCTCGGCGAAGAGGCCGACGTCAACCGGCTGGTGCCGCTGCTGGCCGATGCCGAATGGTGGGTGCGCTATCGCACCGCGCAAGCATTGGTCGGCATGCACTCCTTCGGCCGTGCCGAAGCGGAAATGCTGCGCGACAATCTGGCCGACCGCTTTGCCCGCGACATGCTGGCCCAGGCTCTCGCGGAAAAGGATGCGGCATGAACGTACATCTATGGACGAGCTGGCTGGCATCCGCCATCCTCGCCTACTTTCTACTGTCACGCATCGGCAATCTGCTGCTGAACCTGCTGTCCATCCGCAAGCTGCGCGATATCGAACGGGAAAGATTGCTGGCCGATTTGCCGCAACTGGATTCCGGACTGGAGCAACCGATCAGCGTACTGTTGCCGCTGCAGGGAAAGGACAAGCACACTGCCGTCGCCGCCGTGCATGCATTGCTGCGTCTGGAACATGCGGCGTTCGAACTCATCGTCATCCACGATGGCGATAACAATGGTGATACTGGCGGTACGATGGATGCCCTGACGCAAGCCTTCGATCTGCATCCGTTTCCGGAAACCTATCGCATGCGCATTCCCACGCAGGCGATTCGCGGCATCCATCGTTCGACGCGTCATCGCAACTTGCGCGTCATCGACAAGCAGAGCGGCGGTCTGGCCGATGCGCTGAACGCCGGCATCAACGCAGCGCGCCATCCGCTGTACTGCAGCATCGATACCAATATGCTGCTGCGCCGCGATTGCCTGCAGCGGCTGGCGACGCCTTTCATCAATGAAAACGGCATCGTCATCACGGTCGCGGCACTACATGCCGCCAACGATGCCGCGATCGCCGACGGCCTGTTCGACAAACTTGTCCTACCGCGCCGCTGGCTGCCGCGCCTGCAAATCATCGAACTGTTACGCAACGCACTGTTCGCACCGCTCGGCTGGTCGGTCTGCAACGCCATGCCACATGCGCCGTCCGCCCTGGCCCTGCTGCGCATCGATGCCGCGATACAGGCAGGCGGCTACGATACGGTCGCCGTCGATCCGCAATCAGAATTGATTCTCCGCTTGCAACGCACGCTGCGCGCGCAAGGCAGGCAACACGGTCTGCGCTTCGTCGCCGAACCGGTCTGCGCACGCAACGTAGCCGAATCATGGCCGGACTGGTCGCAACAACGAGCGGCATGGCAACACGGCCTGTGCGATGCATTGCGGCGCAATCGTCACTGGCCTCCGGCGCGCGCCGGCCTGGCCGGCAGGCTGGCCTATCCGTTCACGTTGCTGTGCGAGGCGTGGGGGCCGTTGATCGAAACCTTCGGCTATCTGTTCATGCTGACCGCGCTGATCTTCGGCCTGCTGCCGATGCCGGTGTTCTGCGCCTTCCTGACGGTGGCGGTCGGTTTCGGCATCCTGTTGTCGCTATCCGGCGTGCTGCTGGAAGATATGGCATTGCGCAGCTATCCGGCGAACACCGACGTGGCGACGCTGGCGCTGTCCGCCGTGGTGTTCAATCTGGGATATGTGCAACTGGATGCCGCCTGCCGCGCGATGGCGATGCTGCGGCGTCCGCAAGATACGCAGGCCGGCTGACGCCGCAATCTGCACGGCCGATCAGATCAGCGTGCCTGCGCTTTCCGCCTGCAGGCGACGGCCATCCTGCAGCATGCGGCCCATCGCCTCTGCCGGAATCGGGCGGCTGAAGAAATAGCCCTGGATCTGATCGCATTCGTGCTTGCGCAGATAACCGAGCTGTTCGATGGTTTCCACGCCTTCTGCGATGACCTGCAGGCGCAGGCTGTGCGCCAGCGAAATGATGGATGCGACGATGGCCGCGTCGTCCGGATCGATCGTAATGTCGTTGACGAAGGAACGGTCGATCTTCAGCACGTCGATCGGGAAACGCTTCAGGTACGACAGGCTGGAATAACCGGTTCCGAAATCATCGATCGACAGCTGAACGCCGAGCGCCTTGAGTTCGCGCAGGATGCCGATTGCATGCTCGACATCGGCCATGACCAGGCTTTCGGTCAGTTCGATTTCCAGGTATTCGGCCGCCAGTCCGGTTTCATTCAGCGCAGCCGCCACGCAGTCCACCAAATCCTGCTGGGTGAACTGCCGTGCCGACAGGTTGACCGCCACGCGCGGATGCCCCAGCCCTTCCTTGTGCCATTTCTTGCACTGGCGGCAGGCTTCCTGGATTGCCCACGCACCGATCGGCACGATCAGTCCCGTTTCTTCCGCCAGCCCGATGAAGCGCATCGGCGGCACCATGCCGAACTCCGGATGCTGCCAGCGGATCAAAGCCTCGACGCCGACGATCTCGCGCGTGCGCAGATCGACCTGCGGCTGGTAATACAGCACGAATTCGTTGCGTTCCAGCGCGTTGCGCAGATCGCCCTCGATGCGTAGCCGCTCCATTGCACGCTCGTTCATCTCTGACGTATAGAACTGGAAATTATTGCGACCGGTTTCCTTGGCGCGATACATCGCCACGTCCGCGTGCTTGATCAATTCCTCGGGCGTGGCACCGTCCGAAGGGTAGACGGAAACACCGACGCTGCAACTGATGAAGAATTCATGCCCTTCGATCGTCAGCGGCTGCGCGATCGAATCCATGATGCGCTTGACGATCCCGGTCGACAGGCCGGCATCGGTCCGTTCGGGCAGTACCAGCACGAATTCGTCACCGCCCATGCGCGCTACCGTATCGGTATCGCGCACCGACGATTGAACACGATCGGCAACCGCCTTCAACAAGACATCGCCGGCCTGATGCCCGAGCGTATCGTTGATGAACTTGAAACGATCCAGGTCGACGAACAGCACCCAGATCGGATGGCCATAGCGATAGGCATAGGAAATCGCCTGTCCCAGGCGATCGCGCAACAAGTTGCGATTGGCCAGTCCTGTCAGCGCATCGCGATTGGTCTGGAATTCGAGTTCGGATTCGTAGCGCTTGGTGGACGTGATGTCGTATTGCGCGGCGACGTAGTGGCTGACATTGCCGGCATCGTCGCGTACCGGCGCGATGTACAGATCGCTCCAGAACATCGCGCCGTCCTTGCGGTAGCTGCGCAAAACCGCATGGCCTTCACGCTGCTCCAGCATGCATCCGCGAATTTCCTTGATGCCGGACTGTTCCCTGTCTTTCTCCCACAGCAGGCCGAGATTGCGCCCGATGACTTCGGACGCCGCATAGCCGGTGATACGCTCGAATGCCGGATTGATGTGTTCGATCG
>DATDLO010000028.1:0-6004 GCA_036519215.1 Oxalicibacterium sp. | reverse complement strand
CAGTTGTCCCGAATCGCCGTTTTATCTTCATCGTCTGTGTTGCAAGGCGGCAAGGGTCGCGGGGTCAATGTAAAATCCGTTATCTTGTCCGGCCGCCAACATCCGCTTGCCGCGGCCCGGCCGAGCAATCGGACGGCATGGCGCGTCGGCGCCGCCTTTCCTGAATTCCGCGCTGGCTTCGGCCGGCTACCGCATGCCGTTTGCCGGGCTTCCCGTGACGGTGTGCGATGTGCTTTGATTGGAAACCATGTTCTTGAATGTTTTAAAACCGGTACGATTTTATCGACAGGCGCATCGACAGGCGCTCGTTTTCGCGCTGGCGATTCTCCCCTGTATTCCTTCCCTCGCATTCGATTTCAACACCGTCGCCAAGAAGGCGAAGCAACTTTCGGAAAACGCCTACAAGGAGCCGAAGAAGAATATTTCTCCGCTGCTGGCCAACCTCAGCTACGACCAGTACAAGGCGATTCACTTCAAGCCTGAAAAGGCTTACTGGCGCGATCGCAAGCTGCCGTTCGAACTGACCTTCTTTCATCAGGGACGCCAGTACGATACCCCGGTGCGCATCAACGAACTGATCGGCGGTCGCGCGCGCGCGATCCCGTTCGATCCGCGCTCCTTCGATTACGGCGGCCTGAAGATGACGGCGCAGGATTTGCGCCATCTCGGCTTTGCCGGTTTCAGCGTCCACTACCCGCTGAATACAGCCAAGAGCAAGGATGAATTCCTGGTTTTCCTCGGTGCCAGCTACCTGCGCGCGGTCGGCAAGAACCAGGCGTACGGGGTATCGGCACGTGGCCTGGCGATCGATACCGCGCTGAACTCCGGCGAAGAATTCCCGCGTTTCACCGAATTCTGGATCGAGCGTCCCGGCGCGAAGAGCAAGCAGCTGACGATCTATGCGCTGCTCGATTCCAAGCGCGCCACCGGTGCCTACCGTTTCATCGTCAAGCCGGGCGAGCAGACGATCACCGAAGTGAAGTCCCAGCTGTATCTGCGCGAGAACGTGACCAAGCTCGGCATCGCGCCGATGACCAGCATGTACTACTTCGGTGAGAACCAGCGCGCGCCGGTCGAAGACTATCGTCCGGAAGTGCACGATTCGGACGGCCTGTCGATCGCCTCTGGTACCGGCGAATGGATCTGGCGACCGCTGGTCAATCCGAAACGTTTGCTGGTCACTTCGTATTCGCTCAGCAATCCGAGCGGTTTCGGCCTGGTACAGCGCGACGATCGCCAGAGCAGCTACGAAGACTTGCGCACGCGATACGAAACGCATCCGAGCGCGTGGATCGAACCGATCGGTAAATGGGGTTCGGGTCGCGTCGAGCTGATACAGATTCCGACACCGGACGAGATGAACGACAACATCGTCGCCTTCTGGGTACCGGATCGCCTGCCGAAACCGGGCCAGCCGATCGATTTCGAATATCGTGCCTCGTGGGGCAAGCAGTCGCAGCAGTTGCCGCCGCTGTCGTGGGTGACGCAGACCCGTCGTGGGCAGGGCGCGCCGCGCAAGCCGGACGGCAGCGTGGCCTTGTATGTCGATTTCGACGGTCCGGTCTTCAAGAAGCTGCCGCGTGACGCCAAGGTCGATATCCGCGTATCGGCCGATGCGAACGGCCAGATACTGGAATCGGCCGCTTATCCGAACGAAGCCACCGGCGGCTGGCGTGCCGCTGTGCGCGTCAAGCGCGTCGACGAAAGCAAGCCGGTCGAACTGCGCGGCTTCCTGCAAAACGACAACGCCACGCTTTCCGAAACGTGGAGTTACATCCTGCCGGCGGAATGATGGAAACAACACGCATACCGCTGCTGTGCCGGCAATATCTGGATCACCTGCCGCTGTCATCCGAGCAGCGCGACGAGATCGAAGCACAACTCACCGCGATGCCGGCGGCCACCGCACGCGAAGCGATGGCGAACCTGCATCGTATTCTGGCCGGCGACGATGTCGATGTGGCGAATCCCGCCTACGGGTCGATCGCTGCGCGCGTGCAGACGGCAATCGAACAGGACGATGCCTGGGCATGCGACAGTGCGGCGCTTCAATCGCCGCAATCGTTGGTGCCCCCGCATCAACTGAAGGTTGCGCCGCCGGTTCACCGCGCGTCGATGGTGCCGGAACCGTGGGGCGCGCTGAATCCGCTGGTGCGCTGGTGCAAGCGCACATTCGGCCGCGACCAGTCGCCTGCGCCGTGGGAAACGGGCGAGGCAGCGCCGGAGCCGGCGCATCCGGCGCGCGGCGGCCTGCGTCGCCTGGTGCTGTTGTTCCTGATGCTGGGACAGACCGCGCTGGCGACTTTCTACATGAGTCGCGTGTTGCCTTACCAGGGGACGACGCCGCTGGAAATTTCGATGCTGGCGCTGTTCGCGCTGCTGTTCTGCTGGGTGTCTGCCGGTTTCTGGACGGCGATGACCGGCTTCCTGCTGCTGGCTACCGACAAGGATGCCTACCTTATTTCGAAAACGGCTGTTACCGGCGGAGAGATCGATCCGGCGGCGCGCACTGCGATCGTCATGCCGATCTGCAATGAAGATGTCACGCGCGTGTTTGCCGGCCTGCGTGCCACCTACGAATCGGTGCAGAAAACCGGCAAGCTGGACCGTTTCGATTTTTTCGTATTGAGCGATACCAACGGTAGCGATACCGCCGCCGCCGAAGTCGCCGCCTGGACGCGACTATGCAATGCGGTAGGCGGTTTCGGCCGCATCTTCTATCGCCGCCGCCAGCGCCGCGTGCGCCGCAAGAGCGGCAATATCGACGATTTCTGCCGTCGCTGGGGCAAGGATTACCGCTACATGATCGTGCTCGATGCCGACAGCGTGATGAGCGGCGATTGCCTGACGAAACTGGTGCAGGCGATGGAAGCCAATCCGGATGCCGGCATCATCCAGACCGCGCCGCGTGCTGCCGGCCGCGATACGCTGTATGCGCGCATCCAGCAATTCTCGACGCGCGTCTACGGCCCGCTGTTTACCGCCGGCCTGCATTACTGGCAGCTGGGCGAATCGCATTACTGGGGCCACAACGCGATCATCCGCATGCAGCCTTTCATCGAGCATTGCGCGCTGGCGCTGTTGCCGGGCAAGGGGCCGTTTGCCGGCGAAATCCTGTCGCACGATTTCATCGAGGCCGCGATGATGCGGCGCGCCGGCTGGAAAGTCTGGATCGCCTACGATCTCGACGGCTCCTATGAAGAAATGCCGCCGAACCTGCTGGACGAATTGAAGCGCGATCGCCGCTGGTGCCAGGGCAACCTGATGAACTTCCGCCTGTTCATGGCGCGCGGCATGCACAGCGTGCATCGCGCGGTGTTCGTCACCGGCGTGATGGCTTACCTGTCGGCACCGCTGTGGTTCCTGTTCCTGATCCTGTCCACCGCGTTGCTGGCGCAGCATACGTTGACGGAGCCGGCCTACTTCACCGAGCCGTGGCAGCTGTTCCCAACCTGGCCGCAATGGCATCCGGAAAAGGCGCTGGCGCTGTTTTCCGCAACTGCGACCTTGTTGTTCCTGCCGAAGATCCTCAGCGTACTACTGGTCTGCATCCAGGGTGCGCAGCAATTCGGCGGACGTTTCCGCGTCGTCATGAGCATGCTGATCGAGATGCTGTTCTCGATGATGCTGGCGCCGGTACGCATGCTGTTCCATACGCACTTCGTCATTGCCGCCTTCATGGGCTGGGCGCTGCGCTGGAAATCGCCGTCGCGTGAGGATTCCGAAACGACGCCAGGCGAAGCGTTTCGCTATCACGGCTACCAGACGCTGCTGGGTCTGGCATGGGGCGGCGCGATCTTCTGGCTGAACCCGGCCTTCCTGCCGTGGCTGCTGCCGATCTGCGGCTCGCTGGCGGTGGCGATTCCGGTGTCGATCTATTCGAGCCGCGTGTCGCACGGCCTCCAATTCAAGCGCGCGAAACTGTTCCTGATTCCGGAAGAAGCGACGCCGCCGATCGAATTGTCGGAGACGGTGCGTTATGTGAAGGAAGCGCCGGAAGAAGCGGATTTCGTACAAGCAGTGGTCGAACCGGTGTTCAATGCCGTTGTCTGTGCGACCGGCAAGCTGCATCCGCATCGTTCGCTGCTGGCGCAGGAAATGCGCGCCAACCTCGTACAGACTGCGTTGCTGAGCGGTCCGTCGGCATTGGCCGATGTGCAGAAGAATGCGTTGCTGGCCGATCCGCTTTTCCTGTCGCGCCTGCACCTTGCCGTCTGGACCAACGACAATGCGCACACCATCTGGCGGCAGGCCATCGGTTCGCCGTCCGAGTCGATTGCGCCGGCAGTGCTACGGCATGCGGCCTGACGATTGCAATTGGTCGTAGATGAAAGAAAGCCCCGTTTTCAAACGGGGCTTTTTTGTTTCAGGGGACGGCGTTCGTCAGCAAGTGGATCGTAGTACTCAGCAACATACCTAGTAATGCAACCAACAGCAGCGCCACGCACAGCGTCGGCAATATCGCCAAGCCAAACACCCATCATCTGCACGGCCACGCGCCGCAACCATCGCCGATATCACACTCGAAAATACGCGGCCTGTCGTTTCCAGCAGTCTTTCTACCTGTTTCCTTTTCGTCGTTAGAACGACAGCGTGCGGCGGCTTTCGAACGCACGCATTTCGCCTGTTACCGGATCGGTGAAACGCACCGATTTTGCCAGCAGTTGCAGCGGCTGCGTGTAATCCTGATTCGCGCCTTCATCCGGATACAGATGCGGATAGATACGGTCGTTGACGATGGGGATGCCGAGTGCGGCCATGTGCGCGCGTAGCTGATGCTTTTGTCCGGTCACCGGTTCCAGCGCATACCGCGCGAGATTGTCGTGGCGTTCCAGCAGCGCGATGCGGGTTTCGGCATTCGGCTCGCCTTGCGCTTCCGTCATCTGCATGAAGGTCTTGCTTTCGATCAGGCGGCTGCGGCGCACGCATGGCAGGACCAGTTCGTCGCGGAACGGCGCGATCGCTTCGTAACGCTTCTCGACGCTGCGATCGCGAAACAGCGTCTGGTACAGATTGCGATGCGAAGGCTGCACGGTGAACAGCACGAGCCCTGCCGTATCGCGATCGATGCGGTGCATGGGCGTGAGCGTGTCGATGCCGAGCAGGCGCTTCAGGCGCACCAGCAGTGTTTCCTGCACGTAGCGGCCGGCCGGCGTTACCGGCAGGAAGTGCGGCTTGTCGGCCACGACCAGATGCGCGTCCCGATACAGCACTTCGATCTCGAACGGGATATGCGGCTCGGACGCGAGCGTGCGGTAATAGAAGACGCGATGCAACGGCCGGTAAGGTTCATGCGGCTGCAGCGGATTGCCTTGCGCATCCAGCACTTCGCCGCGCTGCATGCGTGCTACCCAGTCGTCGTGGCCGACGGCGGGAAATCGCTGAGCAAAGAATTCCACCATCGTGCGCCACGGCCCCGGCGGCAGCGCGACGCTGCTCGGACTGACGCCGGCGACGACCGGCGGCTGCCACGCGGGAAGCGGGCGCCCCATTTTTTATTCGCTTTCTTCCAGGCGGCGTGCGCGCTGCAGCCGCCATTCCCATTCGGGATGGCCGCCGTACACGTCTTCCGGTGTGGTGGTGGTTTCCTGCAAATGCGTATCGAGCGCGATGCGGTTGTCGAAGACGAAGCATTCGCCTTCCCAATCGCGGTCTGCATCCGGCATTTGCAGGAAGTAGTTGAGAATGCCGCCTTCGAGCTGATAGACCGGCACGCCCATATCGCGCATCCAGACGCTGGTCTTTTCGCAGCGAATGCCGCCGGTGCAGTACATCGCGACGCGCTTGCCCTGTGCCTTCCACTCGGGCAGATGTTCCTCGATAAAGGCCGGGAAGTCGCGGAAGTTGTCGACGCCCGGATCGACCGCGTTGTGGAAGCGGCCGAGCTGGTATTCGAAGCTGTTGCGATTGTCGATGACGATGACGTCGTCCTGCGCGATCAGTTCGCGCCACTGCTGCGGGCTGACATCGATGCCGCCGGAGGCTGTCGCATCCACATCGTCCA
>DATDLO010000027.1:0-15424 GCA_036519215.1 Oxalicibacterium sp. | reverse complement strand
GGTCCACTGACCTCGCTCATCGACTTATGGGTGGCCTCGTGCGGCGTCAGGCCGTCGGCGATATTGCGTTCGACATTCTCCACCACCACGATCGCATCGTCGACCACGATACCGATCGCCAGCACCAGACCGAACAAGCTCAATGCATTGATCGAGAAGCCAAGCCCCAACATGACCGCGAAGGTACCGATCACCGACACCGGCACCGCCAGCAACGGGATGATCGATGCGCGCCAGGTCTGCAGAAACACGATCACGACGATGACGACCAGCAGGATCGCTTCCAGCAATGTGTGCACGACTGCTTCGATCGACGCTCGCACAAATTGCGTCGGGTCATAGACGATGCTGTAGTCCACGCCTTCCGGCATGTCCTTTTTCAGCTCTTCCATCGTCTTGCGGACGTTGTTCGAGATTTCCAGCGCGTTGGAACCCGGCGACTGGAAGATCGGAATCGCGACTGCCTGCTTGTTGTTCAGCAACGAGCGCAATGCGTATTCGCTGGCACCCAGTTCGATACGCGCCACATCCTTCAGTTTGGTGACGACGCCGTCCGGCGATGCCTTGATGACGATGTCGCCGAACTCTTCCTCGCTCTGCAGGCGGCCGCGCGCATTGACGGAAATCTGGTAATCGACGCCCGGCACCGTCGGCGACGCGCCGATCACGCCGGCCGCGACGTTGACGTTCTGGTCGCGAATCGCCTGCACGACGTCATCTGCCGACAGGCCGCGCTCCGCCACCTTGCGCGGATCGAGCCAGATACGCATCGAATAATCGCCCGAACCGAACAGCTGTACCGCGCCGATGCCCGGCAGACGCGCAAGGCGATCCTTGACGTTCAGCACCGCGTAGTTACGCAAATAAGCCATGTCGTAACGGTCGTTCGGCGACAGCAAGTGCACCACCATCGTCAGGTCTGGCGAGCTCTTGGTCGTCGTCACGCCGAGGCGTTGCACGACATCCGGCAAGCGCGGCAATGCCTGGTTGACGCGGTTCTGCACCAGTTGCTGCGCCAGATCCGGTGGCGTACCAAGCTGGAAAGTGACGGTCAGCGTCATCAGGCCGTCGGACGTGGCCTGCGATTGCATGTACAGCATGCCCTCGACGCCGTTGATCTGGTCCTCGATCGGCGTCGCGACCGTTTCCGCGATCGTCTGCGGGTTGGCGCCAGGGAAGTTGGCCTTGACCACGACCGACGGCGGCACGACTTCCGGATATTCGGAAATCGGCAGGTTGAACATGGCGATCAATCCTCCCAGCAGAATGATCGTCGACAACACGCCCGCAAAGATCGGACGGTCGATAAAGAATCTGGATATGTTCATGTGATTTTCTTTTTCTTCAGTATGGAGAGCGCAGTGCTATCGGGATCAGTTGGCCGCGATGACGTCCGCGCCCTTGCCTTCCGTCTTGAACAGTTGCGCCACGCGGGCATCCATCGCCACCGTTTCCGGCGTCACCGTTTCGTTCGGGCGAATGCGTTGCAGGCCGTTGACGACAATGCGTTCATCCTTCTTCAGGCCGGTACGCACGACACGCAGGCCCTCGACGATCGGTCCCAGCGTGACCGGACGATAGGTCGCCTTGTTGTCGGCGCCGACCACCATCACGTATTTCTTGTCCTGATCGGTGCCGACCGCACGGTCGTCGATCAACAGCGCATTCTTGGCATTGGCGTCGCCGGTACGCACGCGGGCGAACATGCCCGGTGTCAATGCGCCGTTGGCGTTATCGAACACGGCGCGCACGCGGATCGTGCCGGAACCGTTGTCGATGCGGTTGTCGAATGCCTGCACATGTCCTTGGCGCGGATAGCCTTCCTCGCTGGTCAAGCCCATCGCCACCGGAATGCGATTGACGCCGCTGTTGCCGACCGCACCGGTCGACGCATAACGGATGTAGGTAGGCTCATCGACTTCGAAGCTGACGTACATCGGCGATACCGAAACGACCGTCGTCAGCACCGGCGCGGTCGGGCCGGTCGTCACAAGATTGCCGACCGTGATTTCGGCGCGCGATACGCGGCCGGCCACCGGTGCGGTGATTTCCGTGTATTGCAGGTTCAGGCGTGCGGTCTGCACTGCGGCGTCGGTCGCTTTCAGGTCGGCTTCGGCTTCACGATAGGCGTTGTTACGCGTATCCAGTTCACGTTGCGCGACGGCGCGTTCTTCCAGCAGCTTGCGCGTACGCTCCAGCTCGGTCTTCGCCAGCGTCAGGCGCGCCTGTGCGCCGGCACGCGCGGCGTCGGCACGAGCCAGTTCAGCCTTGTACGGGCGCGGATCGATGGTGAATAACCGATCTCCTTTCTTCACCAGTTGGCCATCCTGAAAATGCACGGCATCGATGGTGCCCGAGATACGCGGACGAATTTCAACGCGCTCGATTGCTTCGACACGCCCGGAGAAATCGTCCCATTCGGTGACCGAACGTTCGAGTACGGCTGCCACCGTAACCGGCGTGGCAGCCGGCGCAGACTGCTGCGATTTTTCTGCATGGCCGGAAAGCGAGACGGTCGCGGCGCCGGCAATGACGAGCACGCCGATGGCAATGGCAATGGCGCTGCGAGAAAAGCGCGATTTGTTTGTAGTGATCTTCATGTTCTTTCCCTGTCGATTGGATATGGATGAAATTGATGTGCGAGTAATCGGTAAAAAACGCGTCAGAGTTGCGTGGTTATATCTGCCGTTGCGGGAGACGTCTGGCCGTTTTCGGCCGCAGTCCCTCATCCGGGGTCATTGATGAATTGCGAAACCGCCGCAACGATGATTGGAAAATCCGGGTGATCCGGCTGCATCAGGCGACGCGACGATCCTTCCAGCCTGCGCATGTGTACCGGCACACCGGCGACGATCAGCCGCGTCGCATACTGTTCGGCTTCGTCGCGCATGGCATCGTTTTCGGTGCTGACGATCAGCGCCGGCGCCAGATCGGCAAGACGGCGCGACTGCGAAGGGGCTGCATACGGATGCAATGCATCGCCGACGGCGGGCAAGTAGGCGGCCCAGCCTTCGCGGCAAATACATTCGCCGGAGGCATGCATCGACGACGAGGTCTGATACGGATCCAGCATCGGCGTGATCAGGATCTGCCCTTTCAGCCGAATGCTGCGGCCGTTCGGCATGACGCGGTCGCGTGCCATCATTGCCGCTGCCGCTGCCAGGTTGCCGCCAGCCTGATCGCCGGCGACGAACATGCGCTTGCCATCGGCACCGTACGCATCTGCATGCTCACGTGCCCACAGCAGCGCCGCGAACGCCAGCTCGGCGGTATCGGGAAATTGCATGGCCGGCGCCAGCGGATAATCGACGGTGACGACCACCGCACTGTCGGCCAGGGCCGCGGCGATACCGTCCGCATCGTCGGGGCAGCCGCAATCGAAGTAACCGCCATGGAAATAGACGATCAGCGGCAGGCCGGTCTTCTCTGCATCGCGGCCGGAGCGATGGCCAAACACGCGCAGCGAAATTTCCCGCCCCGCATGGCGGAACGATGCCAGCGCCGGAGCCTGTCGCACGGCCAGTTCCATGATTACTGACGCTCCGCCGCGGTCGAATGGACAAGATTGCCGACAGCCATCGTGGCGTTGGCCCAGACGGCTCCGCCCGTCAGTGCGCTGTCATAAAGCAGATCCGGCACTGTCGAATTGTGCAGCGCAGCAGAGATTGCCAGGGTGCCGGCGGCAACGGCCGTAAATTGATAGAGACGTGTTTTCATGATGATGCTCTCTTGCAAATGTTTCGATGGAAGGAAGTATAGAAATCCAGCGAACAAAGATAAATATCGGTTTTTATGAAGCACTGTCTTTTTAAATTGGACAGTTCGCCGTTTTCAACCTTGACAAAGACGGTGTATCGCCTTTTAATACAGACATCCGTGAGCGAAATGGATATCAAGTTCATAATTACTAGTGATCGCTACGTAATACAGTTGCTACTGTAGCCAGCGCCGTTTGCGCTGTCAAGAGATTTAATATCGATCGCTATGGAAATAGAGACAAAAACCGAAGACAAGCCGCGCAAAAAGGCCGGACGCCCTCTTTCCTTCGACCGCGATGCGGCGCTGGAACGGGCGATGCTTGTCTTCTGGCGTTATGGTTATGAGGCGGCGTCGCTGCAGGAATTGACGTCGGCGATGGGCATTACGCCGCCCAGCCTGTATGCAGCATTCGGCGACAAGGAAAAACTGTTCCTCGAAGCTGTCGAACGTTATTCATCCAAGAATTGCGATGCATTGCAGTGCCTGTTTGCGGCAGCACCCACGGCGCGCGATGCGATCGAACGCCTGCTGCAAAGCAACGCGATCGAACTCACCTGCCCCAGCCATCCGCCCGGTTGCCTGGTCGTCACCGCCGCCACCAATTGTTCCGCCTCGTCCGCACATGTACAGAGTGCGATGGTCGAGCGCCGCGACAATGTGGAAAGCATGATTCGCACACGTATCGAAGAAGGCATACGCGACGGCGAACTGGCGCAGGATACCGATGCCGGCGCTCTCGCCAATTTTTACAATACGGTGATTCAGGGCATGTCCACGCAGGCGCGCGATACAGGCGGCAATCGCGACAAGCTGCTCGCCATTGCATACACCGCGATGCGCGCCTGGCCTGCAAGATAGCCGGCGTCCGATCCGGCCTCCGTCAATGAAAAAGCGTCCGATGGGCGCTTTTGTTTTTGCGGCGATGTCCGGCAATCATCTGCTTGCGACTGCCTTCACGTCTGCAAACGCGCACATTCCACGTTGCCCGGTTCCGGGAATGTTCTAGAATCGTGCGCACTGTCTTTCACCACCGGACAATTCCGCATGGACCGTTTCGATACGATGTTGGCCTTCACCCGCGTGGTGGAATTGAAAAGCTTCACCAAGGCGGCGATGTCGCTGAACCTGCCGAAGGCGACGGTTTCCGCCCAGGTGATCGCGCTGGAAAAGCGCCTGCGCGTCAAACTGCTCAACCGCACGACGCGTCACGTCAGCGTGACGCCGGATGGCGCCGGCTATTACGAACGCGCGGTGCGCCTGCTGGCGGAGCTGGACGAAACCGAAGCGGCCGTCAGCCACGCAGCGACGTCGCCCAAAGGCCGCTTGCGCGTGGACGTTCCCGGTTCGGTCGGACGCCGCATCATTGCACCGGCACTGGCGGATTTCTTCGAACGTTATCCGGAAATCGATCTGGAACTGGGTTGTACCGACCGCCCCGTCGATCTGGTGCACGAAGGCATCGATTGCGTGATCCGCGGTGGTGAAATCAGCGACGAATCGCTGGTTGCGCGCAGGCTCGGCGATTTCCGCATGCGCACCTTCGCGGCGCCGGCGTATCTGAAAAAGCATGGCGAGCCGCGCAATCTGGAAGAGCTTGAACGTCACCAGTTGATCCTGTTCGCCTCGTCGAAAACGGGCAAGATATTTCCGATGATCTATGAACAGGACGAAGTACAAACTGCCGCCCAGGGAATGCGCCGCATCTCGGTCAACGATGCGGATGCGCTGGCCGCTGCCACCTGCGCCGGCATCGGCCTCGCACAGTTGCCGGACTTTATTGCGCGCGAATATGTGGCGTCGGGCCAGTTGGTCCCGGTACTGGAAGGCATGCTATCGGAGCATGTGCCCCTCTGGATTCTCTATCCGCCCAATCGCCATCTGTCGACCAAGGTGCGCGCGTTCGCCGAATGGGCAGCAGAATTGTTTGCAAAGACAGAAATCGGCGCACGTCCGATCTGATCGCAAAAGAACCCGAAACGATATCTCCGTCCTTCCGTTCAGAATCCCGAACCCGGCGTCTTCAAAAATGCGCTCTCTTCGTCGGTCGATGCTCGGCCGAGGATGGCATTGCGATGCGGGAAGCGTCCGAAACGGGCAATAATGTCGCGATGACGGATCGCGAAATTGGTATAACCGGCGAAGGCCTCGTGCTGCTCTGCCGGAACGTCATCCTGCAGTTTTTTGAACAGACCGACCACACGCTCCTGCAGCGGCAGCGATTCCGCATGCTCCAGCGGCAGATAGAAGAACACGCGTTCGATGGGACGCAGCAAGGCATCGGCACCACGCGCCAATCCGTCCAAGGCCCAATGCAAAGCGATCGGATCGAAGGAAAACGATTCCGGCCGGTTGCGGTACATATTGCGCGGAAACTGATCGGTCAGCAGGATCAATGCAAGCAGACCGTGCGGTGTCCTGGACCATTGATCGAAACGGCCACCGCTGGCAGCGATCGTGCATGCCTCGAAACGCGTACGAATGTCACGATCGGTATTGTCGTCTTTCGACCACCAGAGCTTGCCCTGGCGGCTGCCGATGGCGGCATCGTCGCCGTCATCGCTGCCGAACCAGAACGTTCTTACCGTGTCTGCTGTTTCGATCAATGCCTCTCCTTGCCAAACTACCTGAATGACCTCAACGGCCCTGTTCAGGCCTTGGTGTTGATGCTGTTGCCCAGATGTGGCGGCAGGCTCTGCACCTGAGGAATCGCATCCAGCAATGCCAGCGCCGCGGAGCTTTGCGCATCCAGCGCTTTCTTGAAAACCGCAATCGATACTGCGCTGGCAGTGCGTTCCTGCGCCATGCTCGTCGCCAGAGCCGGAATATTGCCTACGTCCATACTACCTCCATTCAGTCGGAATGACTGTCTTCATCTTTTCTTAACGACGAAGATCGAGATTTCTTTAATCTGCCACATCCGTTCATGAAAAATATGTGCGGCCTCGCACTTATCCACGCGCCAACTTTTTCACTGTCGCGTTGTCTGATTGCATAGCAGCCGGCATCGGCGCTTCATCAATTCCTACAAAAACATTTCAGGGGACCAGGATGACCGGCTTTTTACATCATCTCAGTTGCCGCCTCACCGTACATCGTGCGGCCTTGTTACCGCTCGTTGCGCTATGCCTGACGGCCTGCGCGTCGCTGCCCGACGTGCGCTACCTGAAAACATCGCTGGCACCGCAGGACACGCCCACCGTACGCACCGCACAGGGCGAACTGTCGCCGCAACGTTCCGAATCGCTGCTTGCACAGCGGCTGCGCAATGCGAAAGTGGATCTGCCGGAAATGGCCGCGCTGGAAGAAGCCGCGACCAACAGCCCGCTCATCGCCGGCAACAAGCTGACGTTGCTCAACGATGGACCGCAGACGATGAAGGCGATGATCGAGGCCATCAAGGGCGCACGCGATCACGTCAACCTGGAAACCTATATCTTCGGCCAGGACACGATGGGCGATGAATTCGCCGACTTGCTGATCGAGAAACAGCAGGCCGGCGTACAGGTGAACATCATCTACGACAGCGTCGGCTCGCTCGGCACGCGGCCCGAATTCTTCCAGCGCCTGCGCGACGCCGGCATCGCCGTGCTCGAATTCCATCCGGTCAATCCGCTGAAACGTTTCGGCTCCAGTTGGCGGCTGAACAATCGCGATCATCGCAAAATTCTCGTCGTCGATGGCAAGGTCGCCTTTACCGGCGGCATCAACATCACCGACGACTATTCTTCCGGTTCGCTGTTCCGTTCGAAATCGAAGAACCAGAAGCATCTCGGCTGGCGCGATACGCATATCCGCGTGGAGGGCCCTGCAGTCGCATCCTTCCAGTGGCTGTTTCTGCAGACCTGGGTCAGCCAGCACAAGGAAAGCGATGTCGACCTGGCGGCGCGCAAATACTTTCCGCCGCTCAAACCGGCCGGCAACAAGATCGTTCGCGTCATTGCCAGCGAACCCAACGGCGACTATGAAACATACAAGGCTTACGTACTGGCGATGCAGCAAGCCAAGACATCGATCCACATCACCAACTCCTACTTCGTGCCGGATCAGCAGCTGATCGAAGCGCTGACCGATGCCGCCAGGCGCGGCGTGGAGGTCAAGGTCATTTTCCCTGCGGTATCCGACGCCAGCCTCGTCATGCATGCGGGGCGTTCCTACTACACGGAACTGCTGTCGGCCGGCGTGCGCATCTTCGAGCTGCAGGCATCGGTACTGCACGCCAAGACCGCCGTTATCGACGGCTACTGGTCCACGGTCGGCTCCACCAACCTCGACATGCGCAGCTTTCTGCACAACAGCGAAGTTAACCTGATCGCGATCGACCAGGAATTCGGTTCGATAATGGAAAGCGCTTTCAATGAAGACCTGAAGAATTCAATTGAAGTCACGCCGGAGAAGTGGGAAGAACGCCCCTTTTCCGACCGTTTGCAGGAATGGTTTGCGCGACAATTCGAATACTGGCTGTGACGGCATTTCCGCCAGCGCATGCTGCCCGCGATTTGGTGCGCGACATTGCACACAATTGTTCACGCCGGATTGCACGCGCTCGTGCGCAGCGCTTTTCCTTCTCTGTCAAAATAGCAGCTTTCATGGCGACAAAATCGCCACGCTCCTGAAAGATTCTGCATGAATGCACCCGCACCGCGCCCGGGCCAACATCTCGGCGACCTGCAGCTTGCCAATTCGTTTGCATCACTGCCGCCCGCGCATTACACGGCATTGATGCCGACGCCGCTGCCAGCGCCCTATCTGGTTGCGGCAAGCGCTTCGTCTGCCGCACTGATCGGTCTGGATTTTGCCGAGACGCGAACGGAAGCCTTCGCCGAGGTCTTTACCGGCAATCGCCTTCTCGAAGGCTCCACACCGTTATCCGCCGTCTACTCGGGGCATCAGTTCGGCGTCTGGGCCGGCCAGCTCGGCGATGGCCGCGCGATCTTGCTCGGCGATGTGCCTGCTTTCGATGCCGCACCGACAAACCGCCTCGAATTGCAGCTCAAGGGTTCCGGCCTGACGCCGTATTCACGCATGGGCGATGGTCGGGCCGTCTTGCGCTCGTCGATTCGCGAATTCCTTTGCTCGGAAGCAATGGCAGCACTCGGCATCTCGACCACGCGTTCGCTCTGCGTGACCGGCTCCGATCAGCCCGTCATGCGCGAGCAAATGGAAACCGCCGCGGTGGCGACACGCATGGCGCCGAGTTTCGTGCGTTTCGGTTCCTTCGAACACTGGTTCTACAACGAAAAGCACGATGAACTGCGCACGCTTGCCGACTACGTCATCGACAATTTCTATCCGCAATTACGTGCCGCCGAAAATCCGTACAAAGCATTGCTGACGGAAGTCACACTGCGCACGGCGCAACTGATGGCGCAATGGCAGTCGGTCGGCTTCATGCACGGCGTAATGAATACCGACAATATGTCCATCCTGGGCCTGACGCTGGATTACGGTCCGTTCGGTTTCATGGAAGCCTTCAACGCGCATCACATCTGCAACCACACCGACCAGCAGGGACGCTATTCCTACGCGCGCCAGCCGCAGACCGGCGAATGGAACTGCTTTGCGCTCGGCCAAGCATTGCTGCCGCTGATCGGTAGCGTCGAGGAAACGCAGGCTGCATTGCGCATCTACAAGCCGGCTTTTTCGGAAAAATTCCTGGCACTGATGCATGCCAAGCTCGGGCTGCAGACATCGCAGCCGGAAGATGCTGCGCTGTTCGACGACATGTTCGGCATCCTGCATGCGAGTCATGCCGATTTCACGTCCTTCTTCCGCCGGCTCGGCAATTTCCGGCCGGGGGATGCCGGCAGCGCCGAACCGCTGCGCGACCTCTTCATCGACCGCGCCGCCTTCGACGCGTGGGCGCTACAATACGCGACACGCCTGCAGCAGGAAAATAGCGATGACAGCGTGCGCAAGCTTGCAATGGACGCCGTCAACCCCAAGTACGTGCTGCGTAATTATCTGGCGCAGGTTGCCATCGAGAAGGCGCAGAAAAAGGATTTTTTCGAAGTTGCGCGATTGTTGCAGGTGCTGGAGCGCCCGTATGACGAACAGCCCGAAAACGAACAGTACGCTGCCCTGCCGCCCGACTGGGCCAACGATTTGGAAGTGAGTTGCTCATCATGATCGACAAAGTCATCAAGACCGACGCCGAATGGCGCGAACAGCTGGACGACGAGCAATACGCCGTCACGCGTCATGCCGCGACCGAAGCGCCATTCACCGGCTGCTACTGGGATCATCACGAACCCGGCATCTATACCTGCGTCTGCTGCGGCACGCCGCTGTTCGCTTCGGATGCCAAGTTCGAATCCGGCTGCGGCTGGCCCAGCTACTTCAAGGCGCTGAATCCGGCGATGGTGAAGGAAAAGGTCGACCGCAGCTACGGCATGGTGCGCACCGAAATCATCTGCAACGTCTGCGATGCCCATCTCGGCCACGTCTTCAACGACGGCCCGCCGCCGACCGGCCTGCGCTACTGCATCAATTCCGCATCGCTGAGCTTTTCACCGATGCCCGAACTGAAATAACCGCACACTGCCATGAAATTCCTGTTCGACCTGTTTCCCGTCATTCTTTTCTTCGGCGTCTTCAAGTGGGGCGAAGGCAATGCGCAAGCCGCGCAGGCCGTCGGCCAGCAATACCTGAGCGGCCTGGTCTCCGGCGGCGAAGTCACGCTGACACAAGCGCCGATTTTGATCGCCACCGCAATCGCCATCGTCGCCACCGTCGTGCAGATCGGCTGGCTGCTGCTGCGCGGAAAGAAAGTCGATACGACGCTGTGGCTGTCGCTTGCCATCATCGTGGTTTTCGGCGGTGCGACGATCTACTTCCACAACGAAACCTTCATCAAGTGGAAGCCGACCGTGCTTTACTGGTGTTTCGCCACTGCGCTGCTGTTCAGCCAGATTGTCCTGAAGAAAAACCTGATCCGCACGATGATGGAAAAACAGATGTCGCTGCCGGAGGGCATCTGGCGCCGCGTCAACCTGTCGTGGGTCGCCTTCTTCCTGACGATGGGCCTGCTGAACCTGTACGTCGCCTTCAATTTCTCCACGGACAGCTGGGTCAACTTCAAGCTGTTCGGCAGCATGGGGCTGATGCTGGTTTTCATCGTCGTGCAAAGCCTGATGCTGTCCAAGTACATCAAGGAACCGCAATAACATGAGCGATCGCATCGACCGCATCCGCGCCCGCCTTGAGGAAACTTTCGTTCCCGAGTCCTGTCAACTTGAAGACGAATCGGCGATGCATGCCGGCCATGCAGGAGCAGCGTCCGGCGGCGGACACTATCGCCTGTTCATCGTCTCCGACAGATTCGAAAAACAGAGCCGTATCCAACGTCATCGGCTGGTGTATGATTGTTTGAGTGACATGATGCACAAGGATATTCACGCATTGGCCATTACCGCCCTCGCGCCGTCCGAAATCTGACAAAAATTTAAACAAAGCAAGCCGGCACGTTTTCTTTCCAACAACAAACTTCCATTCAGGAATTGAATATGACCTTTAAACCCGCTCATTTGGTGGTCGCATTACTTGTGTCTTCCGCGTTGCCTGCGATGGCACAAAACCTTGCCGTCGTGAACGGCAAACCTGTCCCCTCCTCCCGTGCGGACATGATGGTCAAGCAGATGGCGGCACAAGGCCAGAAGGACACGCCGGAACTGCGCGCCATGATCAAGGAAGAATTGATCAACCGCGAAATTCTGGTGCAGGAAGCCGACAAGCTCGGCCTCGGCACGACGCCCGACGTCAAGGCGCAACTCGAAATTGCACGCCAATCCATCCTGATCCGCGCGCTGGTCGGCGATTACCTGAAAAAGAATCCGGTCAAGGATGCCGACGTCCAGGCCGAGTACGACAAGTTCCGTGCACAAGCGAGCGACAAGGAATACCACGCTCGTCATATCCTGGTCGAAACCGAGGATGAAGCCAAAGCCATCATCGCCAAGCTGAAGGGCGGCGCCAAGTTCGAAGATCTGGCCAAGCAATCGAAGGATCCAGGCTCGGCCGGCAACGGCGGCGATCTGGACTGGGCTGCACCGCAAGCTTTCGTGAAGCCGTTCTCCGATGCGATGGTTTCGCTGAAAAAAGGCCAGTTGCTGGAAACGCCGGTACATACGCAGTTCGGCTGGCACGTAATCCGCCTGGACGACGTGCGTGCGGCGAAGATTCCGACGCTGGAAGAAGTGAAACCGCAAATCACCGAATCGCTGCAACAGCGCAAACTGCAGGCTTATCAGCAGCAGTTGCGCACAAAAGCGAAGATCAAGTAATCCTCGCTTCAGCCATGAAAAAGGCGCTCGATTGAGCGCTTTTTTTTTATTCTCGCGATTCGTGATCCCGCCAATGGCTCCTTTCCATCACTGCGCCATTTTTGCCATACGGCGTCGCATGAAACCTGGAAACGGCATGCACAAACATGTCATGCAAAAAAAACGACCGGATATTTCCGGCCGTTTTTCAGATGGGAGCGATAATCATCCGACCCACTTGCGCGCATTGCGGAACATGCGCATCCACGGCGAATCCTCACCCCATGTATCCGGATGCCACGATTGCTGGACAGTACGGGACACGCGTTCCGCATGCGGCATCAGCACAGTGAAGCGGCCGTCCGGCGTCGTCACCGAGGTAATGCCCTGCGGCGAGCCATTCGGATTGTACGGATAGGTTTCGGTCGCATGGCCCTTGTTGTCGATGTAGCGCATCGCGACGATGGCCTTGTCGATATCGCCGGTCTGCGAGAAGTCCGCATAGCCTTCGCCGTGCGCGATCGCTATCGCGGTCTGCGTTCCCGCCATGCCGCCGAAGAAGATCGACGGCGACGACGCCACTTCGACCATCGAGAAGCGCGCCTGGAACTGCTCGGCCTTGTTGCGCGTGAACTTCGGCCAGGCTTCCGCGCCCGGAATAATGGACTTCAGATTGCTCATCATCTGACAGCCGTTGCATATACCCAGGGCGAAGGTATCCGCACGGGAGAAGAAGTCTGCAAACTGTTCGGCCAGCTGTGCGTTGAACAGGATGGTCTTGGCCCAGCCTTCGCCGGCACCCAGCACGTCGCCGTACGAGAAACCACCGACGGCGATCGCACCCTTGTAGTCGGCTAGATGTGCACGGCCGGCGATCAGGTCGCTCATGTGCACGTCGACCGCTTCAAAGCCGGACTTGTGCATCACGTAGGCCGTCTCGATCTGCGAATTGACACCCTGCTCGCGCAGGATCGCCACTTTCGGCCGTGCACCGGTCGCGATGAACGGTGCGGCGATGTCTTCCTGCGGATCGAAGGTCAACAGCGGCGTAATGCCCGGATCGAGCTTGTCGAGGATGCGGTCGTATTCGGCATCGGCGCAATCCGGATTGTCGCGCAGGCGTACGATGCGCCAGCTGGTTTCGCTCCAAAAGCGCTGCAGGTCGATGCGCGACTGACTGTAGATCGTCTTCGCATCGCGCGTGAATTCAATCATGTCGTGATCGTTCAGCGTGCCGACGATGTGGCTGCAGCCGCCGAGCTTGTATTCGCGCAGCACGTTCATCACGTCGGACTTCTGCTCCGCGCGCACCTGGATGACGGCACCCAGTTCTTCACTGAACAGTGCGCGCAATGTCATATCGTTGCGGCGCTCGCCTACTTGCTGTGCCCAGTTCTTCGCATCGCCGGCGTCGCTGGCGTGTTCGCCTTCCAGCGTCAGGATGTCGAGATTGACGGACAAACCGGTGTGACCGGCAAACGCCATCTCGCACAGCGTGGCGAACAGGCCGCCGTCGGAACGATCGTGATAGGCCAGCAGCTTGCCTTCGTTGTTCAGGCGCTGGATCGCATTGAAGAAACCCTTCAGGTCTTCCACGCTGTCCACGTCCGGTGCATCGTTGCCGATCTGCTGCATGACTTGCGCAAAGGCAGACGCGCCCATACGGTTCTTGCCGCGGCCGAGATCGATGACGATCAGCGAGGTGTCGCCCATATCGGTACGCAACTGCGGCGTCAGCGATTTGCGTACGTTATGTACCGGCGCAAACGCCGAGACGATCAGAGAAACCGGTGCAACGACGGCCTTGTCCGCGCCTTCATCCTGCCACGTCGTGCGCATCGACAACGAATCCTTGCCGACCGGGATGCTGATGCCGAGCGCCGGGCACAATTCCATGCCGACGGCCTTGACGGTATCGAACAACGCAGCATCCTGCCCCGGCTGGCCGCAGGCCGCCATCCAGTTGGCAGACAGCTTGATGTCGGAAATGTCTGCAATCGGTGCAGCCGCGATATTCGTGATCGCTTCGCCGACTGCCATGCGGCCGGATGCGGCGGCATCGATGACAGCAAGCGGCGTGCGCTCGCCCATCGCCATTGCCTCGCCCAGATAGCCTTCAAAGCTCATCGCCGTAACGGCGCAATCGGCTACCGGAACCTGCCACGGACCCACCATCTGGTCGCGCACCGACATGCCGCCGACGGTGCGATCGCCGATCGTGATCAGGAAGGATTTATCCGCCACCGTCGGCAGGCGCAGCACGCGCACCGATGCTTCCAGCAGATCGATGCCGGTCAGGTCGATTGCCGGCAGGCTTTTCTCGACGTGCGTGACATCGCGATGCATCTTCGGCGGTTTGCCGAGCAACACATCCATCGGCATGTCGACCGGCTCGTTGTCATGCAGTGGATCGATCAGCTTCAGCTGGCGCTCTTCCGTCGCGGTGCCGACCACGGCGAACGGGCTGCGTTCGCGTTCGCACAATGCCTGGAATTTCGGCAGGTTTTCCGGATCGATCGCCAGCACGTAACGCTCCTGCGATTCGTTGCTCCAGATTTCTTTCGGCGACAGGCCGCTTTCCTCCAGCTGAATTTCGCGCAGATCGAAAATCGCGCCGCGCTTGGCGTCATTGGTGATTTCCGGGAAGGCATTCGACAAACCGCCGGCGCCGACGTCGTGGATCGACAGGATGGGATTGTTTTCGCCCATCGCCCAGCAGGCATTGATGACTTCTTGCGCACGGCGTTCCATTTCCGGGTTACCGCGCTGTACCGAATCGAAATCGAGATCGGCCGTATTGGTGCCAGTCGCCATCGACGATGCCGCGCCACCGCCCATGCCGATGCGCATGCCAGGGCCGCCAAGCTGGATCAGCAGGCTGCCGACCGGCAAGGCATTCTTCTTCGTATGCTGTGCCGCGATGCTGCCGATGCCGCCGGCGATCATGATCGGCTTGTGATAGCCCTGCACGACGCCGCCAACATTCTGCTCATAAGTACGGAAATAGCCACCGAGATTCGGCCGGCCGAATTCGTTGTTGAACGCGGCCGCGCCGATCGGACCGTCGATCATGATTTGCAGCGGCGAGGCGATACGGTCCGGCTTGCCGTAAACATCTGCATCGGCCTTCTGATCAGGCGATAACGTGACGTCCCGCGCGTTTTCCCATTGCTGCTCGCCATCCGGCAGCATCAGGTTGGAAACGGTGAAGCCGCACAGGCCGGCTTTCGGCTTGGCGCCGCGGCCGGTCGAACCTTCGTCGCGGATTTCACCGCCGGCACCGGTCGAAGCGCCCGGGAACGGCGAGATCGCGGTCGGATGGTTGTGCGTCTCGACCTTCAGCAGGGTGTGCGTCAGCTCATCAACGTAGCGGTACTCGCCGCCCGCACCCGGCTGGAACCGCGCGA